>DASVTA010000059.1:0-6977 GCA_036387815.1 Allosphingosinicella sp. | reverse complement strand
CCGGAGCGGGGAGCTCGGCGCGAGATCCTCGGCGCCCACTACCCCTCCCCACCCTTCGCATGGGGAGGCAGCTAGAGCGTGATCGTCTTAGGCTGACACATCCCGTCATCCCGGCGAAGGCCGGGATCCATGAACACGGCGGGGTGTCACTGGAGCGAAGGCCGTGTTCATGATTCCGGCCTTCGCCGGAATGACGCTGAAAAAGCGTCGCACGCCTCCCGCCGACCCTCCCCGTCATTGCGAGGAGCGAAGCCACGAAGCAATCCAGCGCGCGTCGGAGGCCGCGCCGGATTGCTTCGCTGCGCTCGCGATGACGGAGCGACGGGCGCCCTACAGCCCCCGAAGCGCCTCCTCGACAGCATTGACCAAAGTCTCCACCCGGTAGGGCTTGGCGACCCAGCCGAGCGGCTGGGCGGCGTCGGCGCGGGCGCGGGTTCGGGTGTCGCCGTGGGCGGAGGCGAAAATCGAGCGGATGCCGAGCGTCCGGAAGATCTCGACGGCCGCATCGATGCCGTCGCGGTCGCCGGCGAGGCGGATGTCCATGACGACCAAAGCCGGCCGGTGCTCCAGCGCGAGCGCCACGGCGTCCTCGGCGGTCGCGGCGATCCCGACCACCGCATAGCCGGCGTCCTGGAGGCCGGTCTCCATCTCCATGCTGACCAGGAAGTCGTCCTCGACGAGCAGGATCGGCGGGCTGGAAGCCGCCTGCGGGCGATCGGCGGGCGCTTCGGCCGGCGCCGGGGCGGCATAGCCTCCGCCTCCGCCTCCGCCGCCGCCTTCGTTACCATAATCGATCAGCATGGCTTCGGCGGCTGTCGCTCGGCCCGTGAACATCGCGCGGCGGCTATGCCGACGGGCCGGGCGGGCCGGAAAATTCCAGCACGCAGCGCGCCCCGCCGTCGCGTTCGACCCGGAAGCGGCCGCCGATCTGCCGGGCGAGGCCCATCACCAGGCCGAGCCCGGAGGAGCGGCGGCGGACCTCGCTCAGGTCGAAGCCCGGTCCCTCGTCCTGGACCACGAGGGTGTAGCGCCCGCCGTCCTCGTCCAGGGCGACCCGAATGGTGCCGCGCCCGTCGGCGCCGGTCCCATATCTGGCGGCGTTGGCGATCAGCTCGTTGAGGATCAGCGCCAGCGGCACCGCGCTGTCGTTGGCGAGCCTGCCTTCGTTCGTGCGCAGCTCGAGGCGGACCTTGTCGCCGCCCGCGCCCGCCGCCGCCGCGCAGACCGAGGCCATGAAGGCGGCGCCGTCGAAGCGGCTGAGATTGTCCGACTGGTAGAGCGCGGTCTGGGCCGCCGCCATCGCCGCCACCCGCCGCCCGGCCTCGTCGAGCGCTTCGCGGGCGTCGTCGCTGCCCGTCTCGCGCCGGGCCGCGGCAAGCAGCGCATAGAGCGTCTGCATGTTGTTCTTGATGCGGTGGTTGAGCTCGGCGAAGAGTTGGCGCTGGCGGGTCTCGGCTTCCTTGCGGTGGCCGATGTCGACCAGCACGTTCACCGCTCCAATCATCTCGCCGGCGGCGTCGAAAAGCGGCGTCGGATAGGGGATGAAGGGCACCCGGCTGCCGTCGGGCCGCTCCGCCACCGCCTCGGCGCCGCGAACCGGCCTGCGCTCCCGGAGCGCCGTCGCCATCGGGCATTCGTCATGGGCGAGCGGGGTGCCGTCGGTCTGGAACAGCTTCCAGCTGACGCACCATTTGTCGTCGCCGAGCGCCGGGCGGCGGCCGCACATCTCGATCGCGGCTTCGTTGTAATAAGTGATCCGGCCCTCGGCGTCGGTCGTATAGAGCGCGACCGGCAGGGCATCGAGTATCTCGCGAAGCCGCCGCTCGCCCTCGCGCGCGGAGCGGTCCTCCTGAAGCTGCTCGGTGACGTCGTGGAAGCAGGCGATCGCTCCGACGATATTGCCGCCGGGATCGCGAAGCGCGGTGACGTGCGCCATGGCGCCGATCCGGCTGCCGTCCGGGCGCTCGATCGTGATCGTCCGGCCCTCGACGGTCTCGCCGGTGCGAAGGGCGTGGGCCACCGGCGCCTCGCTGCCGGCGACGACCGCGCCGTCCAGCCCGTGAACCGTGCCCGGGCCGCCCAGCCGCTCGGCCTTCTCGCCGGCCTGGGGACTCCGGCCCCAGATCCTCACCGCTTTGGAATTGAACCAGCACAGGCGTCCGGAAGCGTCGCAGGCGAAGACGGCCAGCGGCAGGAACTCGATGAGGGCGGGAGGGGCGGCGAGCAGGGTCCCGGGGTCGAGAGCGGCAAAAGCGTCATGGAGGCCGGTGACGGCGCAACTTTCGGTCATGAATATCTTTCGCCCCTCGACCCTCTGGCGGCCGATTGCCTAACCTGGATTAAAACGCCGCAGCGGCGGGCGGTTCCGCCGGCCGGTGAAATAAAGCGATTTCGACTCTTTTGTGACTTTCAGGACACGCTTGCCGGATCGGCGGGCTTGGGTCACTTAGGCGCGCCACCGGAGAGGATTGTCGATGCGCCAGACCCTGATCGCCGCTTTTGCAGTCTCCACGCTCGCCGCCTGCGCGACCGGCGGCGCCGGGCCCGCCGAGGAGCCCGCCGCCAACGCCCGCTATTCCTTCTGGCGGCCGGCGCCGGTGGTCGGAGCGCCCGATCCCAACAAGGTCGTCCAGGAGGCTCCGGCGCAAGCTTGGCGAACCGTCGATCCCGCCAGTCTTCTGGTCGTCGATCTGAAGGAGGGAGGCCGGGTCGTGATCGAGCTGGCGCCCGAATTCGCTCCGGTTCACGTCGCCAACGTCCGCGCCTTCGCCAAGGCGCGCTGGTGGGACGGCGCCTCGATCTACCGGGTGCAGGACAATTATGTCGCCCAATGGGGCAATGGCGATTCCAAGACGCAGCTTCCGGCGGGGGTCGTGCGCCAGCCGCCGCACGAATATCACCGTCCGCTGGCCGGGCTCAAGGTGCGGCCGCTCGGCTTTCCCGACAGCTATGCGCCGCTGGTCGGCCACGCCGGCGGCTGGCCGGTGGCCTACGATCCCGAGGAAGGGCGGGCCTGGCTCACCCATTGCTACGGCTATGTCGGCGTCGGCCGCGACCTGGCGCCCGATACCGGCACGGGGGGCGAGCTCTACGCGGTCATCGGCCACGCGCCGCGCCACCTCGATCTCAACATCGCGGTCATCGGCCGGGTGGTCGAGGGCATGGCCCTGCTCTCCGCCCGCCCGCGCGGAACCGAGGCCTTGGGCTTCTACAAGGAGCCGGCGCAGAACATCCCGATCGCCCGGGCCCGGCTCGCCGCCGATCTGCCGGCCGCCGAGCGTCCGGCCTTCGAGGTGCTCCGCTCCGACAGCGAATCCTTCAGCCAATATGTCACGGGGCGCGCCAACCGGGGCGGCGAATTCTTCCAGCGCCCGGCCGGCGGAGTCGACATCTGCAACGCGCAGGTCCCGGTGCGGAAGGTCACGCCCTAAGCGCCGTCATCCCGGCGAAAGCCGGGACCTCGTGGAGACCCGGCCCGTCATCCCGGCGAAAGCCGGGATCCGGTGGAGACCCGCCGAGACTTCTTGTCCTGGGGTCCCGGCTTTCGCCGGGATGACGAGTAGGCGCCGGCTCGAAGGCGTCACCGCCTCGAAAAGGTGACGCGCCGGCCCTCGCGTAAAGACGATATGGGCCGGCGCGACGGCGGCGCCGTGAAGGCGCCGCTGGGGATGTCAGGCGGCGTAGGCCTGGTCGGCTCCGAAGACGGGCCGGCGGATCGTGCGGACGATGGCTCCGCCCGCGATCATCGGTGCGTTCTCGAGCGGCAAAGCGGTCGTGCAGAAAGCGCATTCCGCCATCGAGCGGCCGATATACCAATGGGTGCGGCCGCAGCCGGGGCAGTAATTGGTTTCGTGCTCGCGATAGACGATATGATAGCCGCGCTGATCCGCCTGGGGGATGATGCAGCCGCCGCGCGCTTCTAGGATACTCGTGGCCATACTTGGCTCCCTTCTCACTCACTTACCGGCCCCAACGACCGGCAAGTCTGAAGAGTTTCATGGCTTTAAGATGAACCGGCGGGCGGGACGAGGCTCCCCGGCACTGGCGGGCGGCCGAAAAAGCGCGGAAATCTGCGGCGATGAGCCGTTCCGAAGCGTCGCCGAACCGAGGCTGGGGGAGCGCGAAAAAATTTTCGGAAGCCCGGTTTTTCCGCCTGTGGAGCGGGCTCGGGCGGCGCGGATCGCGGCTTAGAGCTCGATCTTTTCCTTGTGCCGGACTCCGGCCCGGCGCTCGTAGGAGCGGCGCTTTCGCTGATGGATCGCGATGGCGGTAACCGGAAGCGCGAGCGCGCCGAGCACCAGCGACGAAACCAGCACGACGGTTCCCAGCTCCAGGCCTTCCATTGATCGCTCCTCCCGCGGCGGGGATTAGCCGCAATCGGGGCCGCAGTCACCCCCCGGCTTTAACCTATGTGCCAAATATATGACCTAGGCGATCGTCCCTAGCCGCGCTCGGGAGCGACCCAGCCGGCGACGAGGTAGAGCAGGATCGCGACCGGCCCCAGTACGAAGACGGTGAGGATGGCCGCCAGCCGGATGAGCGTCGCGTCGGCTCCCGTCGCGTCGGCGAGGCCGGCGCAGACGCCCATCAGCTTGGCATTTTCTTTGTCGAGCGTGAAGCGGCCGTTCATGGCCTTTCCTTCCTTATTGTGGCGATTAGTTGCAATTCGTGGCGATTAGTAACTTTTCGACCACCGGCCGGGGCGGTCGGTCAGACGAGCTGACCGGCCGGGCCGACGGCGGCGGTGATGAAGAGGGTCGCGGTGACGATGGCGCCGATGGCGGACACCGCGATGTGCTGCAGGCTGGCGAAGTTGAAGGTCATTTTCTGTCTCCTTTGAACCGGCCGCCGGACCATCCGGCAGCCATGTCGGAGACTTTGCAGGGACCGTGCCAAGTCGAATAAAGCGCAGAATTCCGCCGTTTCTTCAAGGCAGGGGGCGGGTTGGGCGGCCGGCGCTTCTCAACATTTGGTGAAATCCGCCGAACCTTGGGAAGCGCTCTTCCCGCCGCATGACCGGCGGCGGACGGGGGTGTCCGGTTCCGGCCACCGCTCAGAGGGCGGGATTGTGCTTCGCCAGGAAAGCGTCGACCCGCTTCAGGAAATCCACGGAATTCTCCACCTTCTGGAATCCGTGGCCTTCCTCCGGATAGGTCACGTATTCGTGCGGGATTCCGGCTTTGCGCAGCGCTTCGTGAAGCCGCTTCGACTGATTGGCGGGAACGTTCGAATCCTTCTCGCCATGCGCGATCAGCATCGGCACCCTAATCTCCCTCGCCCGGTTGATCGGAGAGACGTTCTTCAGGTCGAAATCCTCGGGACCGCGGATCCGGTCGCGCCAGTCGCGATAATAGCGGGTGGCGACGAACTTCGAGCGGTCGTAGCGCAGCATCGAGGGAATGTCGGAAATGCCCGCGAAGCTGACCGAGCATCGGTAGAGATCCGGATTGCGGACCGCCGCCCACATCGCCGCATAGCCGCCGTAGGAGGCGCCCATCATGCAAACCCGCTTGGGATCCACGATCCCGCGCTCGGTGAGCCAGGCGACTCCGTCGTCGAGATCGTCCTGCATCTTGCGTCCGAACTGCCCGGAGGCCGCCTCGACATAGGCCTTGCCGTAGCCGGTGGAGCCGCGGAAGTTCGGCTGGAGCACGGCATAGCCCCGGTTGGCGAGGAACTGGACCCAGGGTTCGTAGACCCAGCTGTCGCGGATGAACGGCCCGCCGTGCGGCATGACGATCAGCGGCAGCCCCTTGGCGGGGCGGCCGACCGGAAGCGTCAGATAGGCGGGGACCGGAAGACCGTCGCGGGCGGCGTACCGGACCGCCTCCATCGGCGCGAGCTTCGCCTCGTCCAGCAGCGAATAGGGACGGACCAGCTCCCGAAGCTCCTTCTTCGCCCGGTCGAAGACGTAATAGGCGCCGGGATCCGACGGGCTGCTCGATCAGACGATCATCGTCGCATCGGCGGAGTCGCGCGAGACGATTCGATTGACCGAGTCCGGGAGCGCCCGGTCGATCCTGGCCTGGATGGCCTTCATCCCGGGGTCGAGCCAGGCGGTGCGCTGGCGGTCGTCGACATAGGAGACGGAATCCACCTCTCCCGTGCGCGAGGAGAAGCCGACGGAATTCACGTCCACTTGCGGATGCTCGAAGACCGCGTCGCCGATCGTGTCGGTCACGAAGTCGTAGCGATAGACGCCGTAGCGGCCGGTCGCCTTGTTCGCGATGACATAGCCCTTGCCGCTGCCGGCCGACGGCAGCAGCTTCTCGATGTCGGTGAAGCTTTCCGCCTCCGGGCGCCTGCCCTTCGCGATCCGGCTGAAATCGCCTTGGGCGGTCTCGCGGTAAAGCAGCCACCAGCGATTGCCCTCGGTGCCGAGCCCCGCCCGGACCACGCCCTTGGGATCGGCATACCAGTTCCACACATAGGTTTTGGGCGCGACGATCTGGGTCGCGTCCATCGTCTGGAGGTCCACCCTGAGCACCGCCGGGTAATCGAAGATGGTGCGCTGCGCGCTCATCAGGATGTAGGCGCCGGCCGGATCCACGTGGATGACGTTGTCTCCGTCCAGCCCGCCGACCTTCTCGCCGATCGCGCTCAGCTTGGCGGTGGTGCGGTCGTAGACGACGAGGCGGCTGGTCGGCAGCTCCAGTCCGAAGATCTTCCTCGGGACCATCAGGCTCATCAACACGCGGTCCGGGCCGGCCCAGCGCGCCCAGAGCAGCTTCTGGTTCTCCGCGATGCCGATCCGCGTCATCCCGTGGTCGGAGCGGGCAAGGTCCACCAGCACCGCCCCGCTCTTGCCGCCGACGATCGAGGAGGCGACCACCCGCTTGCCGTCCGGCGAAATTTCCGGATCGATCATGAAGGGCAGGGCGCCGAAGGCCTCGGCGGGAATCTGCGGGACGGGAGAGGCCGGAGCCTCGCCGCGCCCCTGGGCTCCCGCGACGCCCGCGAGCGCTCCGGCCGCGAGC
>DASVTA010000058.1:0-2700 GCA_036387815.1 Allosphingosinicella sp. | reverse complement strand
GCGCTGCAGCCATGCCAGCAGCGCGGGGGAATCGCGCAGGTCGCCTCGCCAGGTCAGGGCCGGGGCAGGCCGGATCGACCGCCGCGAGGGTCTCGGCCGCTCGCTCCAGGCCTTGATCGGCAGGTGCAGCGAGGCCGCGCCGGACGGCAGGCGCGCCGTCGCGACTTCGCCGAAGATCGTATCCGCGGCGGTCTCGGTGCCCGCCTGCCGGACGTTCGGGAGGCGCAGGAGCCGGTCGACGAACATCAGGCAGGAGGAGATGCAGGCATGATCGGTAAGAACGACGACGTTCGCCGCCACCGGATTGCGCACTTCGGCACTCGCCGCCGGCGAAGCCCCGGCAAGCCGCAGGGTCTTCGAGCCGGCTGCGGCGGCTCGGTCGAACGACGCCAGCTCGGCCGGGGCGAACCGCTGGAGCCACTGGCGGACCAGCGGCCCGGTGCGCAGGAGTACCGCCCCCTCGCGCGGGGCGTGGCGCTTCGCCATCGCCTCGCCCCAGATCCGCTCGACGAGACGATCCGCGAGCGCGCTGTTGCCGCCGCGATTTCCCCTGACGTCGATCACCAGGAGGCGCGCGCGCCTCACCTCGGTCAAGACCCTGTCGACGGAGTGTTCAAGAGCGAGCCATTCGTCCCCCTCGTGGAGACGCGGGATCCCGATCCACCATGTCCCGTCGCCCCACGGCCCGACGCCCGCCGTTGCCGCCGGAGCGAAGGCGCCGGCGGCTCGCGCGGACCGGATCTCGTCGGCGGCCGGAGCCAGCCTGGGCAGGCGCCATCGCCTGGACTTGGATCCCATCCGGAAGGTGCAGCGGGTCGGCGGCCCGGCGCTGCTCCCCCCCCAGTTCCACAGCAGCTGGGGGGCGAGACGGAAACGCGCGTGCGGCTCGGCCGCGACGCCGAACCTGCGGAAGGACTGCGCGGCCAGGGCGTCGACGGCCGTCCGTCCGCAGCCCGCCAGAACGGCGCCGACGGGAGGGGCGTCGGCGCGGACGGCGGTAGCCACGTAAGCGACCTCGTAGCGGCCGTCGCGCCAGCGGGTGGAAATGCCGGGCCAGGTTTCCGGAAGCTGCGTCTCCGCAGGCCCGGAATCATATTGCAGAGCCAGATGGGGATCGTCGAAACCGGCGATATAGGCGTTCAGGACCTGCTGATAATCGCGGCGACTGCGCACTTTCGCGGACCGGCGAAGGCCCTCCCGAAGCCCCGTGCGGAGCCATGCGCGCATGGCGCCGCCGTCGCGGGGAGTCGCGGTGAAAGCCGCATTGGCGGCCAACAGGTCGTGGATCGCGGCGAGATCCGCGGCGGCCGTGGCCGACCAGCCGGTGCCGGCGTCGGTGGCGGCATCGGTGCCGTTGCCGCTCGCACCCCATAAGAGCCCTATCGCGGCGATCGCCAGGAGCCGGGCGGACCGCGCTTTGCCGCGACGGACGGCGGCGGAGGCGCGGGCAGGGGCCGAGGTCTTCACCGACGCCTCAGCCGACCGGCAGGCCCGCCTCGGGAGCAGGCCGCGCCGAAGCGGGCAGATACCGGGCAGAGGCGGCTCTCATCGATTCGTAGGTATGCCGCTCTCCCGTCTTCAACTCGCCCTCGGCGAAGGTCGGGCTGAGCTCCGGATGCCATTCGCCGGGTTCGACGACGCCCGACGCAAGGCAGACCTCGAACAGCCGCTCCGCCAGATTGAACTTGAGGCTGATGCAGGGAAGCGACGCGGCTTCACCGGCCATTTGCCCGGGATGCACCGTCTTGTAGGCGCACCCGCCTCCGCAAATCGGCAGGATCTTGCATGCCGGGCAGACCGGATTTCGGGTCGGGACCCAGTCCGTCCAGACATTGTCCCGCAACGCTCCCGTCACATCGGCCTGCGCGATATTGCCTACCTTCATCTGACCGAATGAAACCGTATCCCAGCATTTGTGGAGGTCGCCGTTGGGCGTTATGATCAGGTCGTTCGGCCGGACGGCCTGACACAAAGCCAGATCCTGACCGAAAAAGGAGTAGATCTGAAGCTTGAGCGAAGTCGCGAGCCGGATCAGCTCGACCTCGAGCTGAGCGTAAAGCTGCTTCGAAAGGCTCAAAGGCTCGTAGTCGGTGCAGCCCGAGGAGATCGCCTCGATCGGCGCGAAGTAGACGCTCAGGCGGCCGGATTTCGCGAGCCCCTTTTCGGCCAGCAGGTGGAGCAGCGCTCGCACGCCCGCCGCGTTCTCCGTGTCGACGCTGATCCGCAGCGAGATCCTGAGGTCGGAATTGGCGAGCGCTTCCTCGACGTTCGCCAATATCCGGTCGAAGCTGCCGCGTCCGGAGATGTGGGGACGCATTCGATCGTGATGCTCGCCGACGCCGTCGATCGTGATCTGGGCGCCGCCCACGCCATGGTCCACCAGGCGCCGGGCTATCTCGGCCGTCAGCAAATATCCGTTGGTGATGATGAAGGAGCTATAGCTGACCTCTTTTTCCGCGCAGAGCGCCTGCAGGGCCGCGGCGGTGCGCCATATCTCTTCCGGGTTCATGAGCGGTTCGCCGCCGTACCAGCAGACGGTCAGGGATTTCATCCCGGCGAGGCGGCTCGCGACGAAGGCGACGAGCTTCTCCTGGACCTCGTCGTCCATCCGCTTCGAAGGCTTGTTCTGCCCCTGGAAACAATAGCCGCAGGCGAGATTGCACTTCAGCGTGGCCGCTATCGTCACGTTGAGATGCGTAT
>DASVTA010000057.1:0-9238 GCA_036387815.1 Allosphingosinicella sp. | reverse complement strand
ATTTGCATAAAGGCCCGTCACTCTCCGTCGAAAAGCATTTTCCGGCAACCCCTTGGGCCGCCATTGCGAAAACGCCGATAGCATAAAAATCGGTTCGTCGCGAGACCTCTCCCGCGCCGTCACGCCGGGGCCGTTAGCAGGGGCTGCGAAGCGTTTCAAGGGCGGTCGTTGACCGAATGGTTGCCGCGACTTGGCAATGCCCGTCGCTTGGCTCCGGTATCCCGGCTCCGACGCGCCGAGCCATACGAGATTTCGCTAAGACTGGCTTCTGTTAGGCAGCATAGCATGCCTCCCGGATCATGAGACAGAGAGTCAGCTCTTGAAGCCGGCCGGAATAGCTCACAGCCATTCCAACCGGCCCCTACTAGAGTTTCTTTCCCGCGAGGACACCCAAAGCTGCGCTAACTGCACCGATCAGGCCCGTTGCAATGCGGCCCTTTGTTTCCTCAGAGGTGCCTTCCGCAAGATAGACCAGCGCCATGAAGACCACCAGAATCGTAAAGATTCCGGCTGCGATGGTTACGGCAAGAATATAAGCAGTTCGCTCATTTTTCAGTCGCTGAAGAGTCACGCTCTCGGGCTCTTCGCTAACATTCTTGACGGCACTAGGCGCGAAAAGATCGTCAGCTCGCTGAATCTCTTTAGGTCCCTTGGGAGGACCGCCTGTTCCATCGCCGGCCACCAGTTGGATCAGTCCAGCACGCCGACGAGTTCAACGTCTAGCTTTGATGGGTCCTTTACAAACCCAAAATGCTCCCGGCCAAGACTCTTCTGCTTCTCGGCCGCCTTGAGAATAGCCAAGGCGCGACGGACAACATCGGTCATTGTCGTCTGCTGCTTCTCGGCTACTCTGCTCAGAAGCGCAGCGACATCGTCGCTGACTTCAATGTTCAATCGCTTTGCCATTGTTCTTCTCCGGTTACACTTCCCCTATTTCAGCCACTCTGCCCCCTATGCAGGGCAAGTTCCCTGAATGAGTCCAGCGAGAGCCGGGCCAGCGAGAACATTGGTCGATAGCGCCAGTGCGATGGCGAGCTTCCGCATAAACCTTCCCCTTTCTTCCTGCCGCAAAGGGCGGCGCCATTTATAGGCGCTTGCGTGTACTGTCAACACAAAAAGTGCCTATAAGGGGTCTTATATGTGGGCTTCTCCTGCATATCAATAACTTTTTATGTGTCTTACATGTGCAGAAAACGTGTTGAAGTTACGATGATCAGACGTTATGCATGGCTCGGGGGGTGGCATGGCGAGCGCGCTGGGCTCGGGATGACGGACCGTGAGGGTGCTATGGATGAAGACGGATTGGAAGGGCTTAAAGAAGCTCTGGATCGGTTGCCCAAACACGTCAGGGTGCCCGCTTTGAGGGCCCTGATTCGCTTGCTTGACGACGACTCAGTTTGCTTGTCCGAACCCCCCCATCGTGTCCGATTGAAGTGCCGCGTCACCGGCAGAGTCATCCGCGCCGTACTTTACATGCTGGAAAGCGGCGGGTTCAGCTTCGACTTTTACGAAGTACAGTACCGGAGCGGCGGAACGGGCTTGGTAATCGGCCACATTTACCCCCTCAGACCGGCCGGTTTTCGGCGCGATGTTGCTAGAGCCTGCTGATTATCGCTCCTACCGCCGCCACCCGCTCGACATCCTCATATCCCCGCTGATCGAGCAGCTCCCCGAAAATATCGGGATCGATCTCCGAATATTGCAACGAGCAGCCCAGCTCCGGCAGCTGCTCGGCCAGCGCCTCCCGAAGCGAGTCGCGGCCGTCGACGATCGCGCTTCCGGTATAGAGGAGGATCGTTCCCGCGGGCTCGATCCGGCGGGCGGCGGCGATGGCCCAGTCGAGGGAGAGGCGGGCGCCGTGCATGTCGCCGCCGTCGCGGTAGAGCCGGCCGGCGGGATCGGCGACGAAGGGCGGGTTGGCGATGACCAGGTCGGCCGGTCCCTCGACCCCGTCGAGGCCGCTGGCCTGAACCGTCTCCAGATCCACGCCGGAATGACGGGCGTTGATCCGGGCGAAGCGCAGGGCGGACGGGTTGATGTCGGTGGCCACGAGCCGGGTGCCGGCGGGCAGCAGGGCCGCGGCGGCGATCGCCCCGACCCCGCTGCCGGCGCCGATATCGACGAGGCTGCGCACCGGCCCGAGGCGGGGGATCTCGGCTTCGAGGAAGCGGGCGTAGCGGTAGCTGTCGGGGCCGAAGAAGACGGAATTCTCCGAGTCGGTGGGAAAAGCGGAGTGAAGGAACAGCCGGCCGCCGACCGAGGCGACCCGGACCCCGCTTCTGAACAGGGCGCCCTCGGCCAGGGCCATCCCACCGGCGGCGAGGGCTTCCCACAACGGCGCCGGCAGCAGGCTCCGCTCGAACGGCAGGTTCCAGCCGAAGACCCCGCGCAAGTCCCGGGCGAGGCGGCCGCGCTCACGCTCCAGCACCCGCCGATGAGTCTCGGGAGTCACCGTCACGAATCGGTATTCGGCGGCGCCCAGCGCCCGCAGAAGGCGGAGCAGGGCCTCGTCCGGCCCGGTCACGCCGAAGGTGCGGCGCGCGCCAGCGGCATGGTCAGGCAATGAACTCCGCCGCCGCAGCGGACGAACTGATCGATCTCGACCTCGATGAGGTCGAATCCGAGCCGGCGAAGCAGCCGGTTGATTCGGGTTCCGCCGGCCGGAGCGACGACCCGGAAGCCGTCGAGGCTGAACAGATTGGCCTCGAGCCGATCGACCTCGCCGGGCGTCACCGGGAGCAGCTCGATGCCAAGACCGGCCATCGTCGCGGCAAACCCGCTTTCGAGCGTCTCCAGGCACGCCACGGCCCGATTGGGCGACAGCAGGCTGAACTGGGTGTCGAGGTGCAGGTAACGCGGATCGATCCGGGTGTAGAGCGCCCGCCATCCCCGCCGCTCGAAGATCCGGCCGAGCGCGCGGGCGCCGGCCTCATCCGTCCGCTCTCCCGAAATGCCGATCATGACGAGGCCGGGGCGGAGCAAACAGACGTCTCCGCCTTCCACCTTGCCTTCGGACACCGCCCCCAGCCTGTCGATGCCGAGCTGGCGCAGGACTCCGGCGAGATGCGCCGCCTCGCCGCGCCGGTGCGGCTCGGAGGGCCGCAGCTCAACGAAACCCCAAGGCGTCATGAACACGGAGTCCCGGGTGAAGGCGAGATCCGACAGGCCCGGCCTGGGTGGAACGAGGTGGCATTCCACCCCCGCGGCCTCCAGCCGCGACACGAGGGCGCGGTGCTGGGCTCCGGCGCTTGCGGCGCAGGAGGAAAGGCCCCGGGCAAGGCTGTCGCGGGTGACGGCATTGCACGGCACCATCGCGAGGTGCGTGGGCGGGCTGAGCAGGACGTGGGTCAGCCGGCCCGTTTCCGAATCGACACCCCAGCGGCGGCGGACGGGGCTCTCGAAGCCCGGATCTTCCCGAAGGCCTGCCCCCAAAGCGGGTCGCTGCGACATCACCAGAGCTCCGACCGATAGCGCTCGAAGCAGCAGGCCCCGCGCTGGAGCCGCATCAAGGCGCCCTCCGCGATGGCGGCGGCGCGGCGCGGGTCCTCCTCGACCAGCGGCCTCAGCGCCTCGCGGTTCCACGCTTCGCTATGCTTGACGTCCAGCACGGCATGAAGGTCGAAATAACGCCGCTCCTCGGGGGTGAAGCCGAGCCGGCGAAGCCCGGCCGCCGTCGCGGCGGACCGGGCCGGAGCGGTCAGCTCCACCACGCCCAGCGCGCCGACCGAATGCCAGGCGTAGCGGCGGGCGGTCGCCATTCCGGTCATCGCATTGGCGAGGGCGAGGCTCTCCCAAACGGTATCGTCGATCTCGGCTTCGAGCTCGAGCCTTTCGATGAGCAAATGAAGCATCGGGCCGTGCATTCCCTTGGGATTGCCGCGTCCCATCTCGTCCCAGTAATTGCGCGCGAATTCGAGCTTCGCGCCGGCCGGCATGCGAATCTGGGTGAAAGCGAGCAGATCCTCGAACCCGGCTTCGCCGGCCGCCTCCTGGCCCAGGAACCAGCGCATCTGGTCCCGGCTCGCCTCTTCGGCGAGCCACGGGAAGAGCGGGTCGTGCTGGCCGGGGCCGCAATCGCGCAGCGCTTCGAACCAGGCGATGAAGCCGTCCGGATCGCTCGGCGCTTCGGCGGCTTGCGCGCGGACCTCGGCCCGAAGAGCGTCGAGGAATTCCCCTTCCTGGAGGCGCATTCGCGAGTCGCGCGCCTCCTCGCCCGGCCAGGCCTCCTCCGGGAAACCGGGCACCAGCCGGGCACGGTTCCAGCGGGCCAGGCCGCGCTGAAAGTCGTCGGTGAAGAAAGACGGCGCGAAATCGCCGGAGACAGCGCGAAGTGACGTGGCCAAGCTCATGCCTTTGCCGAAATGAAGGGGTGGCAGGTCAACCGCTCCGGTTGGTCTAGGTTCCTTACCTAGGCTAAAGGAGGTGCCAGCGGCCCGATCGAGGTCAGGAGTCCAGGTCGCGGAACTCCGGCACCTGCTTGCTCAGCCGCCCCTGCACGGCGGCGGTGAGGTCGGCGCTGACCAGCGCCCCGGCGTTCCAGAGCGCGACGTGACGAAGCCCCTCCTCGACCGTCCGGCCGCGGCTGTAGTTGAGGCTCATCTTGGCCCCGGCGACCGCGAGAGGAGACTTGGCGGCGATCGTCCGGGCGAGTTCGAGGCCGGCGGCGACCACGGCCTCGCGGTCCGCCTCCACCCGGTTGACGAGGCCGAACCGGGCCGCTTCCTCCGCGCCCATGCGCCGTCCGGTATAGGCGAGCTCGCGAACGATCCCTTCGGGGATGAGGTGGGTGAGGCGCTGCAGAGTGCCGAGATCCGCGGTGATCGCCACATCGACCTCCGCCACCTGGAAGAAGGCGTCGTCCGAGGCCAGTCGGATGTCGCAGGCCGTGGCGAGGTCGACTCCGGCGCCGATGCAGCCGCCGTGGATGGCGGCGATGACCGGCGGGCGGGCCTCTTCGGCGGCGCTGAAGGCGTCCTGGAGCCACCTTATGTGACGAAGCCGGGCCTCGGCCGCCCTTCCCGGATCGTCGGCCGGCGGGAACTTGCTCGCCGCATATTGCAGATCGAGCCCGGCGGTGAAGTGGCGGCCGCGCCCCGAAAGCAGGATGGCGCGGACCGACGGATCGGCGCCGAGGCTTCGAAGCGCCTCGCCGATGCCCTCGAACATCGCCTTGTCCATCGCGTTGAACTTGCCTTCGCGGGCGAGCTCGACATGGGCGACGCCGCCGTCGCGGCTGATTGAAATCCTTTCGCTTCCCATCTTCCGCGCCGCTCCCCTAGTAAGGCATCGCATGAGCCGCTTTACCGTGAACGGTCAGCCCGTCCACTACCGCATGGATCCGGAAACGCCCCTGCTGTGGGCGCTTCGCGACGCATCCAACCTCACCGGGACCAAATATGGCTGCGGCACCGGCCATTGCGGCGCCTGCACCGTCCATATCGACGGCCGGGCGGTCCGAAGCTGCAGAGTCCGGCTCGCCGACCTGGAAGGCAGCTTCGTCACCACCATCGAGGCGCTTTCGAACGATCGCTCGCACCCCGTGCAGCAGGCCTGGGTGGCGGAAAACGTGCCTCAGTGCGGATTCTGCCAGCCCGGGATGATCATGGCCGCCGCCGCATTGATCGACTCCAACCCGGCCCCGACCGACGCCGAGATCGATGCCGCCATCACCAACATCTGCCGCTGCGGCACCTATCCGCGGATCCGGGAGGCGGTTCGCCGGGCGGGAAGGATGCGAAGCGGCGAGGAGGGGATCTCGGCGGCGCCTCCACCGGCCATCGATCCCGGCGACGCCGCCCGGACGGTCCCCGCCCTTCGCGGCGGCGGCCCGAAGCGGCGCTGACCGAACACGCTGTTCCGGTTCAGCAACGGCTCATCCTGCAACGGGCACAAGCCGTCGTCATTGGAGCGGGCCGGCAAAAAGGGCCGGGCAAGAATGGAGTGTTCCAGATGCGTAGAGCTTTATTCGGGATTTTGATGGCGGCGACCGCGGCGATGCCGATCGCGGCCCAGGCTCAGGACGGCGGCGTCTCCGAAAGGGCCGGCGCGCGCGCCGAGCGGGCCGCGGAGCGTTACCGCCAACTCGGCGAGCGCAACCAGGCGCGCTCGGAGCGCCGCCAGGAGAACCAGACCCAGCGCTCCGAACGGCGCGAGGTGCGTCAGGAGGCACGGCAGGCGGAGCGCCAGGTCGAGCGGCCGGCGCCGGTGCAGCAGGTCCAGCAGGAGCAGCAAGGCTGGGGCGGCCGCCGCGGCGGCGAGGGTCAGCGCTCCGAGCGGCGCGAGGGCCGCGACGGCCGCAACGAGGCTCTGCGCGAGGAATATCGGCAGCGCGTCCAGGAGACCCGGGCCGCCAACCGCCAGAGCATCGACGAGTCCATCGGCGGCAATTACGCCCGCCAGGGCCTGCGCAACCAGCAGCGGGTCGAGCGCGACCTGCGCCAGGATTATCGCGAGGACCGGCGCGAGGCTCGGCGGGACGATCGCGACTGGGACCGCGACGGCCGCGGCAACTGGAGCGGCAATCGTGACCGCTACGGCGACCGCCGCGACCACCGCCGCGGCGGCTGGAACCGGAGCTGGCGCAACGACAGCCGGTACGACTGGCAGCGCTACCGCTATTCCAACCGGAACCTGTTCCGGTCCGGCGCTTATTATTCGCCCTACCGCAACTACCGCTACAACCGGCTGTCGATCGGGATCGTCCTCGACTCGCTGTTCTTCTCGAACCGCTACTGGCTGAACGATCCCTACCAGTACCGCCTGCCGCACGCCCCCTACGGGACCCAGTGGGTGCGCTACTACAACGACGTGGTCCTGGTCGACGTCTACACCGGCGAGGTGATCGACGTGATCTACGACTTCTTCTGGTAGAACCGTCATCCCGGCGAAAGCCGGGACCCAGGTCAGAGGGCGACGCTCTTTTCACCCGACGAGCCCCCGGCTTCCGCCGGGGTGACGCAAAGAGCCCGGGGCGCGAGAGCGTCCCGGGCTTTTTGCTTGTCAACGCATTGGCGGCGCAGCAGTAAGGCGCGTCTCGCCAAGGGGTCCGTGATGCGCTTCCGACTGCTCGCCTGCCTGAGCCTTCTCACCGCCGCGCCGGCCTCCGCGGAAACCGTGGTCGTCCACGCCGGGCGCCTGATCGCGGATGCATCGAGGCCCGCCGCCGGCCCCTCGACGATCACCGTCACCGACGGCCGCATAATCTCGGTCGACTCCGGCCTGAACCCGCCGCCGGCGGGCGCGAGGCTCGTCGACCTTTCGACGAAGACGGTGCTGCCCGGCCTCATCGACATGCACGTCCATCTTTCCGGCGATCCCGGCGGCGATTTCCGGGACGAAGCGGTCGATCCGACCGAATGGGCCACGCTGGTGGGCGCGAAGAACGCGCGGATCACCGCCCTCGCCGGCTTCACGACCGTTCGCGACCTCGGATCGCCGCCTCTGGTCGGCTTCGCGCTCCGCCGCGCGACGGCGGAGGGGGTGATCCCGGGACCGCGGATCCTGGCCTCCGGTCCGGCCATCTCGATCATCGGCGGCCATGGCGACGTTTCGGGCTTCCGCCCCGAGGTGATGCGGGCGCTCGCGGTCGACAATACCTGCACCGGCCCGGAGCAATGCGCGGCCCGGGTGCGCGAATTCTCCCGCGCCGGAGCGGACCTCATCAAGATCACGGCGACCGGGGGCGTTCTCTCGCAGCAGGCGCGGGGCCTCGGCCAGCACTTCACCGACCCGGAGATGAAGGCGATCGTCGACACCGCCCATGGGCTCGGCCTCAAGGTCGCCGCCCACGCCCACAGCGCCCGCGGGATCGAGGCGGCGGCGCGGGCGGGGGTCGATTCCATCGAGCACGGCACCTTCGCCGACTCGAAGGCGCTCTCGGCGATGAAGGCGGCGGGATCCTCGCTGGTGCCGACGTTGATGGCCTTCACCGGCATCAGGGAGCGGCTCGGGAAGGGCATTTTCACGCCCGTCGTGGAGGTCAAGGTCCGCGAGACCCTGAGCGAGGTCGGCAAGGCCGCCCGCGCCGCCCGGGCGGCGGGCGTGCCGGTGGTGTTCGGCACCGATTCCGCGGTGTTCGAGCATGGCCGAAACGCGCAGGAGCTCGCTCTGCTGGTGGAGCTCGCCGGCATGAGCCCGGCGGAGGCGATCGCCTCGGCGACCACGGGCGCGGCGCGGCTGCTCGGGATGGAGCGGGAAGTCGGAAGGATCGCACCGGGCTATGCCGCGGACCTGATCGCCGTCGACGGCGACCCTCTGCGGGACGTCCGGGTGCTCGAGCGGGTCGGCTTCGTCATGGTTCGGGGAAAGGCGATCCAATGAGCACTCGCAGTCGAACGATGGGCGACCCGGGAGCGCTCTACCGGATCCAGATCGGCACTTTCGTCCGCGATCGGCTGATGAAGACCCCAAACGCCTTCAAGCTGCCGGCGCAGGGCCTCGATATCTTCGTGGTGCGCAATTTCCTGACTCCCAAGGAATGCGGGGAAGTGGTCGAGCTGATCGACAAGGACCGGGTGCCGTCCGGCCTGCTCGCACCGACTCCGGATCCCGAGTTCCGGACCAGCGAAAGCTGCAACCTGCGTCTGGAGGACCGGGCGAACCAGATGGTGGAGGCGAAGATCAACCGGCTCACCGGGATCGATCCCACTCATGGGGAGACGATCCAGGGCCAGCGTTACGCCGTCGGGCAGCAGTTCAAGCCGCACCACGATTTCTTCTACACCAACCAGCCCTATTGGCCGGAGATGGAGCGCCAGGGCGGCCAGCGGACCTGGACCGCGATGATCTTCCTCAACGAGCCGGAAGCCGGGGGCCAGACCTTCTTCCCCAACGCCAAGGTGCGGGTGACCCCGCGCACCGGCAATCTCCTCCTGTGGAACAACCTCGACCAATATGGCGAGCCCAACACCTTTTCCCTTCACACCGGCTGCCCGGTGGAGGGGGGGATCAAATACATCATCACCAAATGGTATCGGGAGCGGCCCTGGGGCTGGTACGCCCAGCACGGAGTCCCGCCGGCCACGCGCTCTTGAGCCGCGATGGGCGGCTTGCCGCGGCCCTCCATGGCGTCTTAAGGTGGCAACACAGCTCAGCTCCAGCCAGAGGCCCTTCATGAAAATTTCGCTCGCCCTGTTCGCCTCCGTTTCGCTCGCCGCATTCTGCGCCGCCGCCCCGCCCGCCTCGGCGCAGACTGCGCCGGCGGCGGCTCCGGCCGCTTCCGAAACCGAGGGGGCCAGGC
>DASVTA010000056.1:0-3763 GCA_036387815.1 Allosphingosinicella sp. | reverse complement strand
CGGCGAGCTTCTGCCCGACGGCTTGTCCCCGCTCCGTCTTCAGCAGCGCCTCGGCCGAGCTGTTGATCAGCCGCACGTTGCGCTCCTGGTCGACAGAGATGATGCCCGCCGTGACGCCGGACAGCACCGCCTCTATGAAGGCGCGGCGGCTCTCCAGCTGCGAATTGGCCGAGACCAGGTCCCCCGTCTGCTCCTCCAGCCGCTTGGTCATCCGGTTGAAGGCCCGGCCGAGTATTCCGATCTCGTCCTGAACCCGCATGCCTGGAACCCGGCCGGAATGCTCGCCCGCGGTCACTCGGGTCGTAAGGTCGCCCGCCGTTATCCGCCGGGCGGCATCGACCAGCTCGCCGACCGGCCGGACGAGGCGATCCGCAAGCTTGAGGGCGATCCAGATGGAAATGCCGACGATCAAAAGGGAGACGAGAAGCAATATGGCGTTGAAGCGGAACTGGAGTGTCCGGGCCCGGGCAAGGGTGCGCTGAGAGTCGCTGGCGGCACTCTGGGCGTCCTCGGCCAGTTTCAGGAGGCGCGCATCGACCGCCCTTGCCCCGTAGACATAGACTTGAGCCCGCGGGTCTAGCCGGACGACCGCCTCGACACGATCGCCGCCTTCCTCCTTTGCAAGGGTTTCGCCGGCCTTCAGCTTCTGCAGGGTGGAGGCCGTGAAACGATCCTCGAGCGGCCGGTCGTACAGGTTCACTCCGCCCTGCATCTGGATCTCGCCCTTCTCCGTAATCGTGAGAAGGGCCGTCTCGAGGAGCTTACGGCGCGTCGTCTGATCCAGCATGAAGTCGCCGAACCGCGGATCGTCGATCCCCTGCTCATTGACCCAGCCGACGACATCGCTGCCCATGGTCTGAACCTCGAGCTGGACCTCCGCTCGCTGATCCTTCCGGTACTGGCTGGCGATCTCCTGCGCATTCTTGATGACCGTTTGGGCCCGGTCCGAAAGCCAAAAATCGAGGCCGCTCTGGAACAGCAGTGACGCGAAGATGACGACGAGCAGGGTCGGCACGCTGGCGATCACGGAGAACAGGGCCACCAGCCGAACGTGCAGCCGCCCCCTGCCCCCGATCGGCGATTCCGCCGCGCGCCGCATCGCCATCCGGCGCGCTACCAGCACCATCAGCGCCATGGCCGGAACGAGGTTCGCCACCAGCAAGGTTGCCACCATCGGCGGCGTCAGCAAAGTCTCGGGCGAGCCTCGGTCGGTTATGATGAAGTAGCTGATCGCGGCCATCACGAGCAGCGAGATCAGCGTGAAGGCCTCGACCAACGGCACGAATCGCCCGCGCTTCAAAGCCACCGAAAGCCGCCGGCGCCACCGAGGCTTGGCTTCGAGGAGGATCGGGGTTTCCGCGTTCACCCGACAGGGTTACCACAACATTGTGGCAAAAAGAACACAGTACGTGGCGTCAGCGGCTCATTCTGGCGCACCAGAAGCCATCAGCGCGCTCAGGCCGCCGCCCGGCTCAGCCAGGGCGCGTAAAACTCATACAGCATCGACTGCGCCTTCTTCGCGTCGCCTTGCTTGTTGAAAGCATTGCGGAATTCGGCGGAGCCGTGGAGGCCGCGGGTGTACCAGCCGACATGCTTGCGGGCGACGTTGACTCCGATCTCGGCGCCGTAATGGCCGAGCATGTCCCGATATTGCTCGATTAGGACGGCGAACTGCTCCTCGATGCTCGGGTCGGGAACGCGCTCTCCGGTGCGAAGCCAATGCATCGCCTGGGCCAGGAGCCAGGGGCGGCCGTAGGCGCCGCGGCCGATCATGACTCCATCGGCACCCGACTGGGCGAGCGCCGTCTCGACGTCGTCGATCGTGCAGATGTCGCCGTTGACGATGACCGGCACCTCGACCGCTTCCTTGACCCGGCGGACGAAGGCCCAGTCGGCCGAGCCCTTGTACATCTGGTTGCGGGTGCGGCCGTGGACGGTGATCATCTGCACGCCCAGGTCGACCGCGATTCGGGCGAGCTCGGGCGCGTTGAGGCTCGAATGATCCCAGCCCATGCGCATCTTCAAGGTTACCGGCACCTTCACCGCTTTCACCGTCGAATCAACGATCTCGGCGGCGAGCTTCAAGTCCCGCATCAGCGCGGAGCCGGCGTCGCCGTTGACGACCTTGCGGACCGGGCAGCCCATGTTGATGTCGATGATCGCGGCGCCGCGGTCCTCGTTCAGCTTGGCGGCCTCCGCCATCTCCTTCGGCGTGCAGCCGGCGAGCTGCATCGACACCGGATCCTCGATCGGGTCCCAGTCCGCCTTCTGGAGCGACTGGCGGGTCTCGCGGATCATCGCCTGGCTCGCGATCATCTCGGTGACGGTGAGGCCGGCGCCGTAGCGCTTCACCGCCAATCGGAACGGCCGGTCGGTCACGCCCGTCATCGGCGCGAGGATGACGGGCGAGCCGATCCGAACGGATCCGATGTCTATGGGCGCCAGCTGGGTCATGGGAGGCGCGCAGATAAGGGCAAAGACGCCGGCGGGCAAGTTTGCGCATCGCTCAGCTTCTCCCCGAGGCAAGCTCGGGGAGGATTTGAGGGAGGCGGTCATACCCGTTGCCAGTCTCGAGCACGGGCCCTAGGCCCCCTCTTATGGAGAGATCGGTCGCCCTTCTGGTTGCGGCGGGGAGCGGGAGCCGCGCCGGCGGAGGCGTCCCCAAGCAATATCGCCGCCTCGCGGGCAAGCCCCTGCTCGTCCATGCCGTCGACGGGCTGGAACAGGCCGGGATCGGCGAAATCCGGGTGGTGATCGGAGCCGGGCAGGAGGCGCTGTATCGCGAGGCGCTCGGCGGGCGCGCTTTGCCCTCGCCGATCGTCGGCGGAGCCGAACGTCAGCATAGCGTCCGCAACGGCCTGGAGGCGATCGCGGCCGAGGGCGGAGCCGGCGCCGTCTTCATCCATGACTCGGCGCGCCCTTTCCTTCCGCGGGCGGTCGCCGACCGGCTTCGCGACGGACTTGCCGGGGCCGAGGGGGCCGTTCCGGTCCTGCCCGTCGTCGATACGCTCGCCCGGGCCGAAACCGAGCTCGCCGACCCGGTGAGCCGCGACGGGCTGGTCCGGGTGCAGACTCCCCAGGCCTTCCGCTTCGAGGCGATCCTGGCGGCGCATCGGCGGTGGAGCGGCGGCCTCGCCACCGACGATGCGCAGGTGGCCCGGGCAGCCGGGCTCCGGGTCGCCGCCGTCGCCGGGGACGAAGCTCTGGAGAAGCTCACCCATGAGGAGGACTTCGCCCGCGCCGAGCAGCGGCTCGCCGCCGGCATGACGACCCGCACTGGAATGGGGTTCGACGTCCACGCCTTCGCGCCGGGCGAGGATCTGTGGCTCGGCGGAGTGCGGATCCCTCACGACCGCGGCCTCAAGGGCCATAGCGACGCGGACGTCCTTCTCCATGCGCTCACCGACGCCCTGCTCGGCGCGATCGGCGCGGGCGACATCGGCGACCATTTCCCGCCGAGCGACCCGCAATGGCGAGGCGCCGCCTCCTCGCTCTTCCTGGAGCATGCGCGCGGGCTGATCGAGGCCCGCGGCGGGCGGATCGACCATGTCGACGCCACCGTCATCTGCGAGGCGCCCAGGATCGGCCCGTACCGGGACTCGATGCGCGCGTCGGTCGCCGCCTTGTTGCGGCTGGCTCCGGGGCGGGTTAGCATCAAGGCCACGACCACCGAACGGCTCGGCTTCACCGGACGCGGCGAAGGCATGGCCGCCCAGGCGATCGCCACAATCCGCCTTCCGGAGGAAAATTCGTGAAATCAGCA
>DASVTA010000055.1:0-2578 GCA_036387815.1 Allosphingosinicella sp. | reverse complement strand
CTCCACGCCGACAAGCTGGCCGTCGACATCCACGTCATCGCCGGCGATCCCTCGCCAGTCCGAAATCTCGATCTGTGCGTGCGCTCGGCCCATCTTGGGGTGGAAGCGATCGTCGCCTCGCCGGTGGCGGCGGGGAAGGCGTGCCTGAGCGACGAGGAGCGCGAGCTCGGAGTGGCGCTGGTCGAGCTCGGCGCCGGCGTGACCAACGTCTCGGTCTTCGCCGGAGGCATGCTGCTCGGCCTCAAGTCCATTCCCATCGGGGGCATCGACATCACCGACGACATCGCCTCCGCCTTCGGCACCCGAAGGGTCGAGGCGGAGCGGATGAAATGCTTCTACGGTTCGGCGACGACTTCGCCGCGCGACAATCACGACATGATCGAGCTGTCGCCGATCGCCGGATCGGAGGAAGGCACGGAAGCGGCGCGGATCACTCGCGCCCAGCTGATCGCCGTGATCCGCCAGCGGCTCGAGCATCTGACCGGCGACATCGCGGGAGCACTCAAGGATCTTGGTTTCGGCGGCCCCTTCGGGCGCCAGGTGGTGCTGACCGGCGGAGGCTCGGAGCTGAAGGGCATAGCCGATTACGCGCAGGGCGTCCTCGGCCGAGCCGTCCGCATCGGCCGGCCGAGCCTTCCGGGGCTCCCGGACGCGCATTCCGGGCCGGCGTTTACGACCCTCGTCGGCCTCGCTTTGTTCGCCGCTTCGGACGAACTGGACCTGCGCTCGGTCATGTCTCCGGAGCGGATCATGCCCCGCGAGACGGGCGGCAATATCGTCCAGCGGCTGATCAGCGCGGTGAAGAGTGGCTTTTGAGATTCATAGGCGTGGCTTCCAAGACTCACCTGCGTTGCTTTTGGGACTCACACGGGGGTTCCCGCACCGAAAAAATACGGGCTCGTTAACTTTTCGCTCGCACCCAAGAATCGCTTGGTGCAAAGTGAGTTAACGATTGGTCCCGTTGGACGAAAACAGGGGGAGAGCAAGCATGAGCATCGACTTCATCAGGCCCGAAGTAGATGAACTGAGGCCCCGTATCAGCGTCATCGGAGTCGGCGGCGCCGGAGGCAATGCGGTCGCCAACATGATCGCCAATGAGGTTCAGGGCGTCGACTTCATCGTCGCCAATACGGATGCCCAGGCGCTCAACGCCTCGCCCGCCGACCAGCGCATCCAGCTTGGCCTTCGGATCACCCAGGGCCTCGGCGCGGGCTCGCGCCCGGAGATCGGCAAGGCCGCCGCCGAAGAGGCGATCGAGGAGATCGAAAAGGCGCTCGAGGGCGCTCACATGTGCTTCATCGCCGCCGGCATGGGCGGCGGCACCGGCACCGGCGCCGCCCCCGTCATCGCCAAGGCCGCGCGCGACCGCGGAGTCCTGACCGTCGGAGTCGTCACCAAGCCGTTCAGCTTCGAGGGCAATCGCCGCGGCCGCTCGGCGGAATCGGGGATCGAGGAGCTCCAGGCCCATGTCGACACCCTGATCGTCATCCCGAACCAGAACCTCTTCCGGATCGCCAACCCGAACACGACCTTCAAGGAAGCGTTCCAGATGGCCGACGAGGTCCTCCAGCAGGGCGTCCGCGGGATCACCGACCTGATGGTAATGCCAGGCCTCATCAACCTCGACTTCGCCGACGTGCGCTCGGTGATGGGCGAGATGGGCAAGGCGATGATGGGCACCGGCGAAGCGTCGGGCGACAACCGCGCCATCGAGGCGGCCGAGAAGGCGATCGCCAATCCGCTGCTCGACGGAGTCAGCATGAAGGGCGCCCGCGGGGTCATCATCTCGATCACCGGCGGCGAGGACATGCGCCTGATGGAGGTCGACGAGGCCGCAAGCCACATCAAGGAGCTCGTCGATCCCGACGCCAACATCATCTGGGGCTCGGCCTTCAACAACGATCTCGAAGGCAGGATCCGGGTCTCGGTGGTCGCCACCGGGATCGACGCCGATGCCTCGACCCAGGCGCCGCCGATGCCCGCCAAGGTCTTCACCTTCCCCGGCGCCGCCCGCTCCGCCGCGCCCGCCGCGGAGGCCGCCAAGGTTACTCTCACTCCGCCCGAAACGGCCGCCGAAACGGTGATGGCGCAGCCCGAGGCCGCGGAGCAGTCGGACGAGCCGACGCTGGGCGCGCCGGCCGCCGAAGAGGAAGGCGGCGACGAGCTCCTGCTCGACGCAGCGATGCTCGGGGACGAGGACGACGGCGGCGAAAGCTTCATCGAGGAGGATTTCGCCGGCGGTCCCGAAAGCGTCGCCCCCGGCACGCGCAGCTGGATCGACGGGGAGCCGGAGGCTTCCGCCGAAGCCGAGGCGCGTCCCGCCCGCGAGGGCGGCACCCTGTTCGAGCGCATGTCGAGCATCGCCCGCGGCGCCGCCAAGGCCCAGGTCGAGGAGGAGCCCCAGCCCCGCCTCCGCCGCGACCCGCTCGACATTCCGCGCTTCCTGGGGCGGCAGAACAACCAGTAATTTTGCCTCCCCATCGCCAGATGGGGAGGGGGACCATGCGAAGCATGGTGGAGGGGTGGAAGCGCGGACCCAGGCGGTTCTCGCGCGAGAACCTCCGAGTCTTCAGCCAGT
>DASVTA010000054.1:0-11223 GCA_036387815.1 Allosphingosinicella sp. | reverse complement strand
CGCCGCCGCTTTGGCCGAACATCGCCGAAAGCCGGCGGCGCTGCCGTGGCGGCCGGCCCTGCTCTTCACCCTCGCCATCTGCGGACTGCATTTCACCGCCATGGCCGCGGCGTCGGTCGTTCCCGACAGCGGCATCGACGTCCCGCCGGCCGCGATCGACGGCGGCGTTCTGACCCTGGGCGTGGCGGCGATGGCCCTGGTGATCCTTGCCATCGGGTTCCTGATGGTCCTGTTCGACCGCAAGCTCGCCCGCAACGCCATCGAGGAAGCGCACCGGCTTCGGACCTTCGCCGACGCCGCGGTCGAGGGGCTGGTGGTGATCGACGGCGAGCGCATCGTCGACGCGAACCGCAGCTTCCTTCGCCTCGCCGGCCTCGAAAGCGTCGGCGACGCGCCCGAACGGCTCTCCGACCTGCTCATCGACGCCGATCTCGCCGCACTCTCGATGGCGCCCGACGCGCCGCCGGCCGAATGCCGGCTGCTCCGCGCGGACGGCGAAGGGCGCCAGGTCGAGCTGCTTCTGCGCCCCCTCGCCTGGCGCGGAGCGGAGCTTCGCATCCTCGCGATCCGCGACATTTCGGAGCGCAAGGAGGCGGCGGAACGAATCGCCCACCTTGCCTTCCACGATTCCCTGACCGGGCTTCCGAACCGCGCCGTCTTCACCGATCATCTCGCCCGGACCGTTGCAAGGGCCGAGGAGACGGCGGATCACGTCGCGATCCTGTGCGTCGACCTCGACGGCTTCAAGGCGGTCAACGACCTGTTCGGCCATGCGGCGGGCGATTCGCTGCTGGTGGCGGCCGCGCAGCGCCTGCGCTCGGCGGTCCGCGGGCATGAGCTGGTCGCACGGCTGGGCGGGGACGAGTTCGCCGTGATCCAGGCCGGCGGGGAGCAGCCCGGCCATGCCGGCCTTCTCGCCCGGCGGATGGTCGAAGCGCTTGCCGAGCCGTTCGCGCTCGGCGGGGATATGGTGCGGATCAGCGCGAGCGTCGGAGTGGCGCTGTTCCCGGCCGACGCCGCCGATCCGGAAACCCTGGTCAAGAATGCCGACATGGCCCTCTACCGCGCCAAGGCGGACGGCCGCGGCACCGCCCGTTTCTACGAGGCGGCGATGGACGAAGCGCTTCGCCGGCGCCGCCAGCTCGAAGCGGACCTGAGGCAGGCGATCGACCGCAGCGAGCTTTCCGTTCATTACCAGCCGCTCGCCGACCTCGGGAGCGGCTCGATCCTCGGCTTCGAGGCCCTGCTGCGCTGGGACCACGCGGAGCTGGGAGCGATCGGACCGGCTACCTTCATTCCGCTCGCGGAGGAAAGCGGCCTGATCCTCAAGCTTGGCCGATGGGTCCTGCGCGAAGCCTGCGCCGAGGCCGCCCGCTGGACTCCCGCGCTCAAGCTCTCGGTGAATCTCTCGCCCGTCCAGTTCAGCCAGGGCGATCTCGCGGCGGAAGTCGAGGCGATCCTCGCCGAAACCGGCCTCGATCCGGCGCGGCTGGAGCTCGAAGTCACGGAGGGACTGCTCATCAAGGACACGGAGCAGGCGATCGCCATCCTCGAGCGGCTGAAAGCGCTTGGGGTCCAGATTTCGATGGACGATTTCGGCACCGGTTACTCGTCCCTGAGCTATTTCCGAATGTTCCCGTTCGACAAGGTGAAGATCGACCAGAGCTTCATCCGCGACATGATCGGCAATCCGCAGGCGCGCGCGATCATCCGCTCGGTCATCGGCCTCGGCCGCGGCCTGGGAATGCCGGTGGTCGCGGAGGGCGTGGAGACCGCCGAGCAGCTCGAGGCCCTGCGTGCCGAGGGCTGCGACCAGGTCCAGGGCTATTGGATCAGCCGCCCGGGCCCGATCGCGCATTTCGACCATGTCGTGATCGAGCGCGACCCGGGCACCGCCGAGACCAGGACCGCGGCCGATGCCGGGGGCGAGCGGCGCCTCAACCGCGGCCGCTCGCGGCGGTGATCAGATGATCGGCTTTCCGCCGGTCACCGCGATGGTCGCGCCGGAAATGTAGCTCGCCTCGTCGCTCGCCAGCATGACGTAGACCGGCGCCAGCTCACGCGGTTGTCCCGGCCGCTTCATCGGCACCTGCTCGCCGAAGCTCTGCACCTTCTCGCTCGGCATCGTCGCCGGGATGAGCGGGGTCCAGATCGGTCCGGGGGCGACGCAATTGGCGCGGATTCCGCGCTCCGCCAGCATCTGCGCCAGCCCGCCGGTGAAATTCTGGATCGCGCCCTTGGTCGATGCATAAGCGAGCAGCTCCTGGCTCGGATCGTCGGCTTGGACGGAGGTCGTGTTGATGATCGAGGCGCCCGGCTTCATGTGGGCCACCGCCGCCTTGGTCAGGTAGAACATGGCGTGGATGTTGACCGCGAAGGTATGGTCCCACTCCTTCTCGTCTATCTCCTCGATGGCGCGGAAGGTGTCCTGGTGCGCCGCATTGTTGACGAGGATGTCGATCCGCCCGAATGCCTCGGCCGCCCGCGCCACCAGCGCGCGGCAATGGTCCGCGCTCGATATGTCCCCCGGAAAGAGGATGCAGGCGCGCCCCGCCGCCTCGACCAGCGCCCGCACGGCCTGCGCGTCTTCCTCCTCTTCCGGCAGATAGGAGATGAGCAGATCCGCCCCCTCGCGCGCGAAAGCGAGCGCGACGGCGCGGCCGATGCCGCTGTCGCCGCCGGTGACGATCGCCTTCTTGCCCTCGAGCCGGCCGGAGCCGCGATAGCTCTCCTCGCCATGGTCCGGCACGGGCTTCATCCGCTGGGTGAGGCCGGGCATCGGCTGCGGCTGGTCCGGGAAGGGAGGCTTGGGGTCCTGGGTCACGTCACGGGGCTCCTTGAATGCTGGAGCACCGCCAACCGGAAGCGGACGATCCGGTTCCGCAACCCGGCGAGCTTACTGAACGGCGCTCGTCCGGAAGCGGGCAAAGTTCACGAAGTTCATCGAGTCCGTGATATTTTCCGTGAACTTCGCATTTCCGTCACCTGCCTATGGTGAAATCGGCAGGAAACGCAGAGCGGATGCCCGGCCGGTCCCGTCTAATCCCATGTTTGCTTCACAGTTGAAAGAGCCGATCGGCGTTGGAACATATCATAAACAGGCCAACTTTGAAAGCGGGCGGACTTGCCACGATCCGTCATGCTGAACTTGTTTCAGCATCCGGTTCGACGAGGGCCGCGACGCTCGACCTTGGACCCTAAAACAAGTTGGCACTTATCCCCAAGCACGTCACCGTGGACCACGCTCGCGGCGAATATGCGAGGCCGGACGGCGCGGGCGTCAACGCGATCGAAGGCTTCTGGGCTTGTCTGAAGCGCGGGATCAACGGAACCCACATCCACATCAGCGGGAAGCATCTTCCGAAGTATCTTGGGGAGTTTGAGTATCGTTGGAACATGCGTCAGGTGCCTCACCTGATGTTGGATCGGCTGATGTACTCTTTGGCCCGCTAGGGGGCTCTCCCTCGGCCATAGCCTTTAGTAGGGCGTCAAACCGACCTTCGCTGGCCATCCGGATTCTCCGATCAGAATCAAGTACTTGAAAAGAGTCGCGATTAGGAAAATTCGCAGTTCCGTGCTATGAGAACATAGCATATGGAAAGGTGATGTCGCCGCAGAATCCTCCGGAGCCGGTACGGCAGTGGCTGACCGGACTCGTCGTGATGATTGTGACGATGGTCTGCCTATTTTTATTCGCTCGCGTCTCGATCTGGGCTGTGGTGGCGGCCTCTGGCGCGACGTTGGTCGTCGGCCTAGCGCTCTCGTGGGTCATCGGGAAGCGGCTTCGGGAGCGGCGGCGGGGATAGGACACGAACGATTTTCCGCGTGTTTTGAACCGGCTCCCACACCTCGTCCGTAAGAGACTCCTGATACTCCACCTCAACGCGCATCATCAGGCCCTCTCTCAGGTTCAGAGGCACCCGGCCGTCCTTCATGGCTAGCAAGAATTGCGGATCGGCCATTTGTGCGCTGAACCGCAGGCCACCCCGGAAAAACTGCCATGATTGGGGCCGAGCGACGAGCGCGGGCTTGAGCAGCACAACGTCCCAAATCTCGCGGATTGCCCTTACTTGCGGGGCTGCTTCTTGAGCCTCCCAGAGGCCGCCCCTTTCGGGAAACTCGGCACGGGGTACGATCAGTGTGGGCTTCTTCTCCCAGCTAGTACCCACCCCCACCCCGGTTATGGCCGGTTCAGCCTCAAGGTTCCTGTAGAAGCGCTTATTGGCGTCACGAATCCCGGCATCCGCCGCAGCTTGCTTTCCCATCTGTTCCAGTAGTGCTCGGTCGTGGTCACTAAGCCTCACGGTTTGCTCCGAAGGCTGCAAAGCCAATGTCACGCCGGCGGCGACCACAGAGGTGTAAAGTGTATGCGCGGCACCCGCCACCATGCTCTTGAGGTGCGGATATTCAGACCAGGCCTCTTTGATGTTTCCGGAGTGTTTCTCAAGAAACTTCATGAGCTGGGGGAACCTCGTACTCCCCGCCGTTACCCCCACGATTTCTAGCGAAATCCGGTCCGTCGGACTCAATACCGCTATGGTGCGATGAACAAGTTCCGTCCAATCGAGCAAGGCCCGGGCGGCGATTGCTGTGTCTGGATATTGCCCCGGCGCGGTTTCAAAATGAAGAAGTAGCCGTTCCTCGTACACGCCCGCCCCCAAACCAATTCGCCGGGAAGCTACGCCGTCCGCGCTGGGAGAGTCTAGCCTATGCTCTCGACTCCCGTGGCCCACTCCGTCACGTTGCGCTTACCTAACCTTGGGGGAGAGAGAGGTGGCTGAAGATCGATGGGCTTGGTTTAAGAAGCACGCGCGCGTAACAGACATTGCAACCGCAGTTGCCGGTGCAGCCGGGGTCATTGCGGCAGCTCTCTCCCTCAGTCTCGGTCTGGTAAATAGTGACAGCGACTTTACAGCTGCTCTTTCAAGCGTTCAGGAACGTGAGCTAGCCGCACAGTTTAGCGAGATGCGGCGGCGCGTAGCAGAATTGAGGAGAGCGCAAGACGCTCTACTGAGCGCACCATCAGGCGATCCCGCCGCCAACCAGATTAAAGTGCTCAATGAGAGGCTTCAGGCGATAGAGCAACGACAGGGGCGAATTGAGCGTGCGCTTTTGGCCGATCCAGTAAGAGCCCTAGAGGTTCCTATGCTTCGTCGTGATCTTGAGAGCCTTCGCGACGCTCAATCTCAGGGGCTCACCGCAGTTCGACAGAGCGTGGATCAGGTGTACGACCTCACCAAGTGGCTCCTCGGGGCGCTCGCGGTCGGCATACTCTCACTTGCGATCAGCAACTATTTCACCCGTAAGGCGTAGCTACATGTCCGAAGGGGACAAGTGCCAAACAAGTTCAGGGTGACGGCTGAGGCCAGGCATCGCCTCGGCGATCAGAACGCTTCCGCCGGGAGCGCCATCAGCGTGTCGGACCCCGCTTCGATCTGGCGCCTCAGCGCCCCCGTCTCCGGCATCATTCGGTGGGCGAAGAAGCGGGCGGTGACGAGCTTGGCCTCGTGGAAGGCCCTGTCGCCGGCGCCGTTCGCGAGGGCGGCGCTGCTCGCCTTCACCATGCGAAGCCACATCAGGCCCAGGCAGACGATCCCGGTCAGAGTCATGTAGGGATAGGCCGCGGCGCCGGCGTGATTGGCGTTGGCCATTCCGTTCTGCATCAGCCACATCGTCGCCGTCTGGAGGTCTCCGACCCCCCTCTCCAGCGCGACCGCGACTTCCGCGGCCTCCCCTTCCCCGGTCTTGGCTTCGGCGATTTCCTCGGCGAGGAGCTTGAGGAAGGCCTGGATCGCCCGCCCCCCGTTGGCGCCCAGCTTCCGGCCGACGAGGTCGAGCGCCTGGATGCCGTTGGTGCCTTCGTAGATCTGGGCGATCCGGGCGTCGCGGACGAACTGCTCCATGCCCCATTCGCGGATATAGCCGTGGCCGCCGTGGATCTGCTGCGCGTCGACCGCGACCTTGAAGCCCTGGTCGGTCATATAGCCCTTGATGACGGGGGTGAGCAGCCCGAGCAGGTCGGACGCCGCCTCGCGCTCCTCCTCGGTCTGGGCCTTGCGGGAAATATCGACCTGGAGCGCGCCCCACAGGACGAGCGCCCTCGAGCCTTCGTTGAACGCCTTCATCTCCATCAGCATCCGGCGGACGTCGGGGTGGACGATGATCGGATCGGCCTTGGCCGCGGGATCGCGCGCATCGGGGACGAGCGCCCGGCCCTGACGCCGGTCCTTCGCATAGGCGACGGCATTCTGATAGGCGACCTCGCCCTGGGCGAGGCCCTGGAGCCCGACCCCGAGCCGGGCCGCGTTCATCATGATGAACATGGCGGCGAGGCCCTTCTCGGGCTCGCCGACCAGATAGCCAATGGCCTCGTCATAGTTCATCACGCAGGTCGAATTGCCGTGGATGCCCATCTTGTGCTCGATCGAGCCGCACGAGACTCCGTTGGCGATGAGGGTGCCGTTGTCGTCGAGGATCTTCTTCGGGACGATGAACAGCGAGATGCCCTTCACATTGTCCGGAGCGCCCTCGATCTTGGCGAGGACGAGGTGGATGATGTTCTCGGCCAGGTCGTGCTCGCCCGACGAGATGAAGATCTTGGTGCCGCTGACCTTGTAGCTTTCGGCCACTCCGTCGGTCAGCGTGCCCTGCGGAACGGCGCGGGTGCGCAGCAGGCCGAGATCGGTGCCGCAATGCGGCTCGGTCAGGTTCATCGTCCCGGTCCACTTGCCCGCGACCATGTTGGGCAGATACTGGGCCTTCTGAGCGTCCGACCCCTTGGTCAGGATCGAGGCCACGGCGCCCGCGGTGAGGCCGTGATACATTTCGAACGCCTGATTGGCCGAAAGCAGATATTCGGTGACCGCCGTCCCGACGACCTGCGGCAGGCCCTGGCCGCCATATTCCTCGGGCGCCGACAGAGTCGTCCAGCCGCCGGCGGTGAACTGGTCCCAGGCGTCCTTGAAGCCGGGCGGAGTCGAGACGCTTCCGTCCTCGTGACGGACGCAGCCCTGCTCGTCGCCGATGCGGTTCAGCGGCGCGAGCACCTCGGAGGCGAAACGGCCGCCTTCGCTCAGGATGGCCTCGATCATGTCCGGGGTGGCGTTCTCGAAGCCGGGGAGGTTCGAATAACGGTCGAGGCCGAGCACCTCTTCGAGCACGTAGCGGGTTTCGCGGACGGGGGCGGTGTAGCTTGGCATGGGCTTCCTCTTGATTCTGTCTCGGTGAAACCAATCAGGCCGTGCTTCAATACGGCATTTCGACTTCGCTCAATGCCTACTCAGCATGAGCGGATAACGGATACCGCTCATCCTGAGTAGAGGCTGAGCCTGGCGAAGCCTCGTATCGAAGGACCGTCTGGAGACATCAACGACCCCCCGCCTCCGCCGCTTCGACCATCGCGATGAACCGCTCGAGCTCGGCGATGGTCGCGTCGATGTCGGCGCGCTGCTTGGTCAGGAGGTCGATCCGGCCGCGGCACTTCTCTAGCGTCACCCGGCGCTGTGAGGCCCGGCCGTCGCCCAGATCGTAGAGGTCGATCATCTCGCGAATCTCGGCGAGGCTGAAGCCGACCCTCTTGCCCCGCAATATCCAGGCGAGGCGGGCCCGGTCGCGCCAGCCATAGACCCGGGAAAGGCCCTGCCGCCGCGGCGAGATCAGCCCTTCGTCCTCGTAGAAGCGAAGCGCCCGGGGAGTGACGGAGAACTCCTCGCACAGATCGGTGATGGTATAGGACTTGCCGCCGGATTCGGGCGTCGCGAAATCCGAATGAAGCGCATGAGGCATGCGGTCGCGGTAGTTTCCGTTCACGTCAACGTCAAGCCGAGCGGATCTCCAGAGCCGCCCTTCCTCAGTCGCACAGCGGATCGCCGGCTATATCCGTCGCCTTCTTCACGTCCGCCGGGCTCGACCCGCTTTTCGTGAAGCTGGCCCCGGCGAAGCTCGCCCTTGCCGCGCAATAATAAGCGCAGCCCAGAGGCAGCTTCGGCGGCAAGGTCACGATTCCGTCCCTGAGGCTCGCATCGATCGTGCAGGTTTCGTCGCCGGTCATCGTCAGGGTCAGCCGGTCGCCCTTGCGCTCCGCTCCGCCCGCACCCGAGCAGCTATGGTCGTTGCCGCCCCAGACGAGCAGGCCGAACTGGGATTCGGAGCCCTTCTCGACGATGCACATCTGGTTCTTCCGGGCGCCCGGCCCGCCTTCGTAGAGGCCGGCCAGGGCCGTCTTCGCCCCGGACCGGGGGCTGGAAGTAGGCTGGGCCGTCGACGCCGGCTGACCGCCGGGCTCCGGCGCCGCCCGATTGTCGGCGGCCGGATCGCCACGGCCGCAGCCCGCCAGGGAGAGGAGGATGAGGAGGAGCGTTTTCTTCATGGCTTGTCTCAGGGCAAGATTCGCGACGGGGCAAGCCGTTCCATTATCCACATCAATTTACGCCGCGCGGGGCGACAAGCGCGGGTCGCCGCCCTATATGCGGGGCCGGGGGCAATCAGACGGACGAGCGGGCGTTTCTCACATGCTGACCACGCATCCTTTCGACATCGATCCGGGCGAAGACAAGCTTCGCGAGGAATGCGGAGTCTTCGGCATCTGGGGCTCCGACAGCGCCTCCGCGGTCGTCGCGCTCGGCCTCCACGCCCTCCAGCACCGGGGCCAGGAGGCGGCCGGGATCACCAGCTTCGACGGCCGGACCTTCCAGTCGCACCGGGCGATGGGCCATGTCGCCGGCAATTTCGACAAGGACGAGGTGATCCGCCGGCTCGCCGGCGCGGCCGCTATCGGCCTTGTCCGCTATTCCACCGCCGGCGAGACGGCGCTGCGCAACGTCCAGCCCTTGTTCGCCGAGCTCGCCTCCGGCGGCTTCGCGATCGCCCATAACGGCAACATCTCGAATGCGGTCCGGCTGAGGCGCGACCTCAACCGCCGGGGCTCGATCTTCCAGTCGACCTCCGACACCGAAGTCATCATCCATCTCGTCGCGACCTCGACCTACCGGACCCTGCTCGACCGGCTGATCGACGCCTGCAAGCAGGTCGAGGGCGCCTATTCGCTCATCTGCCTGACCGGCGAGGGGATGATCGCGTGCCGCGACCCTCTCGGGATCCGGCCGCTCGTCATGGGCCGGCTCGGCGATTCCTACATCTTCGCATCGGAGACGGTGGCGCTCGACGTCGTCGGGGCGACCTACATACGGTCGGTCGAGCCGGGCGAGATCGTCATCGTCTCGCCGCACGGAGTGCGCTCGCACCGCCCGTTCCAGGACGTCCGGCCGAGGCCCTGCATCTTCGAGCACATCTATTTCTCCAGGCCCGATTCGGTGCTCGACGGCGCCTCGGTCTACCAGGTCCGAAAGGCGATCGGCGCCGAGCTCGCCCGCGAGAACCCGGTCGACGCCGATTATGTCGTTCCCGTGCCCGACAGCGGAGTCCCGGCCGCCATCGGCTACGCTCAGGCGAGCGGCATCCCGTTCGAGCTCGGGATCATCCGGTCCCATTATGTCGGCCGCACCTTCATCCAGCCGAGCGACGCGGTCCGCCACCTCGGCGTCAAGCTCAAGCACAATGCCAACAGCGCGCTGATCCAGGGCAAGAGGCTGGTCCTGATCGACGATTCGATCGTCCGCGGCACCACCAGCCTCAAGATCGTCCAGATGCTCCGCGAGGCGGGCGCGCGCGAGGTCCATATGCGGATCGCCTCGCCTCCGACCCGGCACAGCTGCTTCTACGGGGTCGACACGCCCGAGCGCGCCAAGCTGCTCGCCGCCCAGATGAACGTCCCGCAGATGAACGATTATATCAAGGCCGACAGCCTCGCCTTCATCTCGATCGACGGCCTCTACCGGGCCCTTGGCGAGGATCTGCGCGACGACGCCCAGCCGCAATATTGCGACGCCTGCTTCACGGGAGCCTACCCGACGCGGCTGACGGACCAGGAGGACGTCGAGGCTCCGGACCAGCTGGCGCTGCTGGCGGAGAGATACGCTTGATCTCTCCCACCCGTCATTGCGAGGAGCGCAGCGACGAAGCAATCCAGCCTCCGAGCTTGAGCCGCTGGATTGCTTCGCTGCGCTCGCAATGACGGTTGATCGTGTAAGGCTGAAATGACCGAGAAACTCCTCCAGGGCCAAATCGCCCTCGTCACCGGCGCCAGCCGCGGAATCGGCGCCGCCGCCGCCGAGGCGCTTGCGGCGGCCGGCGCGCACGTCATCCTCGCCGCCCGCACCGCCGCCGATCTCGAAGCCGTTGAGGAGCGTATCCATCAGGCGGGCGGCTCCGCCACCATCGCCCCGCTCGACCTCGTCGAGAGCGACAGCATCGCGAAGCTCGCCGCCGCGGTCGCCGACCGCTGGGGCCGGCTCGACATCCTCATGCTCAATGCCGCGACCCTCGGCTCGCTGACCCCCGTTGCCCAGATCGACGGCAAGGAGTTCAGCCGGGTCCTCACCTTGAACCTGCTGGCGAGCCAGGCCCTGATCGCCGGCTTCGATCCGCTGCTGAGGAAAAGCGACGCCGGCCGGCTGATCGCCGTCACTTCCAGCGTCGGCCGCCGCCCCCGCGCTTATTGGGGCGCCTACGGGGCCTCCAAGGCCGCTCTGGAGACTCTGGTGCTGAGCTATGCGGAGGAGGTCCGCAACCTCTCGCCGGTGAAGGTCGTCATCCTCGACCCCGGCGCGACCGCCACCACGATGCGCGCGCGCGCCTTCCCCGGAGAGGATCCGGCCACCCTCAAGCCGCCGGCCGCGGTGGCGGACGCGCTCGTGGCGCTGCTTCGAAGCGAATTCGAGACGGGGCATCGGCTCGACCTTCGGTCCTGATAGTCTATGATCGGGCGATGATCCGTCGCCTGACGATCCTTTCGCTCTTGCTGGCCGCCGAGGCGCCGGCCGCGGCGCAGGCCGCCCCGGCCATGTCGCCTCCGGCGCGGAGCGCCCGGATCGAAGCGCTCGCCGCCTGGGCGCTCGCCGCCTTCGAGGCGCTCCCGGCGGAGAAGCAGCCGGAGGCGGCGAATTATCTGGTGAACGACCTCGTCCTGCTCGGCCGCTGCCCGCTGGCCGATCCGCTGCTTCGGGCGCATCCCTATGCGGCGCGGAGCATCGCCATCCTCGCGCATCCGCAAATGCTCGACGCGGATCCGGCGTGCGCCGACCGGCTGATCACCTTCTACGCCCAGCCGAACCCCCTGGGCCTGCCCCGGCGCGATCCGCGGACCCTCTACACCGCGGGTGCGCT
>DASVTA010000053.1:0-4025 GCA_036387815.1 Allosphingosinicella sp. | reverse complement strand
GGGCCGGCTCGGCGCCGGGCTTCAGCCGCAATATGTGTCGGCGGGAGCCGTCACGCGTCTCCAGGCCGGCCCGCTCGCGAGCCGCGCCGCCGCCGACCGCGTCTGCGCGGCGGCCAAGGCGGCCGGAGCGGCCTGCTTTCCGGTCGCGCCTTAACCGAATTTTCGTGCGTGCCGGGCTATGACTCCCTCGAGCGAACGGGGGACGAAGATGGCGGCCTTGGGGAGGATCGGGAGCGGGAGCCGGATGGCGTCGCGGTGGCGGCGGCGGCGCATGTGCATCCTGATCGCCGAAGCGCCAGCGCCCGCGGCCCTTCGCTCGGTCTCGGCGAGCGGCGCCTTCCTGGAGACCAATGCCCGGCCGGCGCTCGGCGACCGGGTGGAGCTGCGCCATCCCGAGGCGGGTGCGATCCGGGCCACGGTGCGCTCGCTGGCGCCTGACGGGGTCGAGCTCGGCTTCGTCTTCGGCGAGGATTCGGTCGCCTTCGCCCTCGCCGCCATCGCCGCCGACATGACCCGTCCGTAATTGGTGCCAGGCACCAATTATAATTGGTGCCAGGCACCAATTACCCGTCCTTGATCGATGCCAGTCCATAATTGGTGCCAGGCACCAATTACTAAGTGGCTGTTATTTTTCCCATTCGCTCCTCGGCCAGCCCTGGGCGTAGAGGAGCGCGGTGAGGTCGTTGTGGACGATCGCGGCGTCGGCGGCGGCGGCGGCGGCCGGCTTGGCGCGATAGGCGACTCCGAGCCCGGCTTCCTTCAGCATCGGCACGTCGTTGGCGCCGTCCCCCACCGCCAGCGCCTCCTCGGCGCCGAGGCCGCGCTCGGCGGCCGAGGCGAGCAGGGCCAGCCTCTTGCCCTCGGCGCCGAGCACCGGCGGGTGGACCGTTCCGGTCAGTCTTCCCGCTACTATACCCAGCCGGTTGGCGACGACCCGGTCGAAGCCGAGCGCCTCGCCGACGGGATCGGCGAAGCGGGTGAAGCCGCCGGAGACGAGGATCGTTAAGGCCCCGGAACGTTTCATCGTCCGGACCAGCGGGCGGGCTCCGGGAGTCAGCCGGACGCGTTCGGCGCGGCAGCGGTCGATCGCCGCTTCGTCGAGCCCGGCGAGAAGCGCGACCCGCTCGGCGAGCGCGGCCTCGAAGCCGATCTCCCCTCGCATCGCCCGCTCGGTGACCGCCGCCACCTGGGCCTTCACTCCGGCGAAATCGGCCAGTTCGTCGATGCACTCGACGGTGATCATCGTCGAATCCATGTCGGCGACGAGCAGCTTGCGGCGGCGCGACGCCTCGTCCTGGACGACGACGTCGGTCCCGGCAAGCAGGCCCTCCAGCGCCGCCCGGGCCGGCGCGGGCGGCCCCGGCAGGAACAGGTCGCAGGCCTTGTCCTCCTCGACCCAGCTGCGCCCGCGAGGCTCGATCCCGGCAAAGGCGAGCGCGTCGAGAGCCGCGGAAATATCGCCGCCCGAAAGGCGATCCTTTGCTATCAAGGTGGCGATGAACATGGCTTCCCCTACCCGGCCCCCGCTGGCGCTTATCGCGGGGCCGACCGCGAGCGGCAAGTCGGAGCTGGCGCTGATCTTCGCGGAGGCGGCCGGCGGCACCGTCATCAACGCCGACAGCGCGCAGGTTTATGCAGACCTGCGCATAATCACCGCGCGCCCCACCCCGGAGGACGAGGCCCGGGCGCCGCACAGCCTCTACGGCTACAGGGACGGCGCCGAGGCCTGCTCGGCGGCCGATTGGGCCGCGGACGCCCGGCGCGCGATAGAGACGGTCCACGCCTCGGGGGGAGTCCCGTTCCTCGTCGGCGGAACCGGCCTCTACATCCGGACCCTGATCGACGGGATCGCTCCCGTGCCCGAAATCGATCCCGCCATCCGCGAGGCGGTGCGATCATTCAGCGTCATGCATAATTATGCAGCGCTGGAGCGCGAGGACCCGGCAGCGGCGGCCCGCCTTCGGCCGTCGGACTCGACCCGGGTGGCGCGGGCGCTGGAGGTGGTGCGGTCGACCGGACGGCCGCTGGCGGACTGGCAGAAGGAGCGGTCGGGAGGGATCAAGGACGCGGTCGAGCTCGCCCCGCTGATCCTGCTGCCGGAGCGAAGCCAGCTTTACGCACGCTGCGACGAACGGTTCGAGAAGATGATGTCGGAAGAAGGGGTCGAGGAGGTTCGCTCCCTCCTGAGCCGGGGACTGAACCCCCTCCTCCCGGTGATGCGGGCGATCGGGGTGCGGGAGATCGCGGCCTGGCTGCGCGGCGAGTTGAGCCGGGAGGAGGCGCTCGAGGCGGGGCGCGCCGCCACCCGTCAATATGCGAAGCGCCAATACACCTGGTTCTCCCGGCAAACCCCGCCCGACTGGACCCGCTTCGCCGACGGGATTGCCGCCCAGTGGCAATTGCCCTAGCCGGACGGGATGCACGTCTACCGCGATGAGGACGCCGACCTCGCGCTGATCCGGAGCCGCCGGGTCGCGGTCCTCGGCTACGGCAACCAGGGCCGGGCGCAGGCGCTCAACCTGCGCGACAGCGGAGTGGCCGTGACGATCGCCCTTCCCGAAGCCTCGGGCAGCCGCGCAATCGCCCAAGCCGACGGTTTCGAGGTCATGACGGCGGCGAACGCGTCGAAGAATGCGGATCTCGTCGTCATGCTCGCCGCAGACGAGCTTCACGCCCGGATCTACCGCGAGGAAGTGGCTCCTGCCCTGAAGGAAGGGGCGGCCCTCCTCTTCGCCCACGGCCTCAGCATCCGCTTCGGACTGATCGAGCCGCGGCCGGACCTCGACATCGTCCTCGTCGCGCCCAAGGGGCCGGGCACCGCCCTTCGGCGCGAATATGAGCGGGGCCAGGGACTGATCGCCCTCTACGCCGTCCATCAGGATCCGAGCGGGGGCGCCAGGGCCACCGCCCTCTCCTACGCCGCGGCGATCGGAAGCGGCCGCGCCGGGATCCTCGAGACCAGCTTCGCCGAGGAATGCGAAGCCGACCTGTTCAACGAGCAGGCGGTGCTGTGGGGGGCGATACCGGAGTTGATCCACGCCGGCTTCGAGACTTTGGTGGACGCCGGCTTCTCACCCGAGATCGCCTATTTCGAGTGCCTTACCGAAGTGAAGCTGATCGCCGACCTCATCTATGAGCGCGGCATCGCCGGGATGCGGGAGGCGATCTCCAACACCGCCGAGTTCGGCGCCTTGAAGGGCGGCGCCCGGATCGTCACGGCCGACACTCGGACCGAGATGCGCCGGATCCTTCGCGAAGTGCGCGGCGGCGGCTTCGTCAAGGAGCTGATCGCCGACGCCGAGGCGGGCTATCCGCGCCTGAAGGCGAGCCGGAGCCGGGCCGCCGCCCATCCCATCGAGGAAGTCGCCGGGCGCCTCAAGGCGCTGGCCCCGCCGGCGGCCGATGGCTGAGCCCGCCGCCTGGACGGCCCGGCGCATCCTGGAGGCGGCGCTCGCCGCCGCGGCCGCCGCGCTCATCCTCTGGTGCGGCTGGGGGCTTTGGCACGACCGGCAGCTCGCCGAGGGCTTCACCCAGGTTCGGATCGGAATGGATCGCAGCGGCGTCGAAGCCGTGCTCGGCGGTCCCGGCTGGGAGGGGCCATGCACCGGCTATGTCGGCTATCTGCCGAGGGCGGATTGCGCGCTCGAGCTCGGCTATTCCTCCGCCTTCGCGCCGCTTCGGGCGACCTACTACATGGTCCAGCTCGACCGGGGCGGGAGGGTGATCGAGGCGGAGCCGGTTCGGACGCGGTGAGGCGGTGCTTTCTTTCCTCCTCTCCCGCTTTTCGCGGGAGAGGAGGGGCCCGCCGCGAAGCGGTGGGAGGTGAGGGTCTGTGAACCCGACTCAGCAAGACCCTCACCTCCCAAGCCTTCGGCTTGGGCCCCTCCTCTCCCGTGAAAAACGGGAGAGGGGTTTCACACCTGGCGTTCCGATTGACCCCGCTCCCGCCATGAGCTTAACGGCTGCGCCGATGAGCGCGCGTCCACGACCCGCCTGGCTTCCGCCCCCCGACGGCTCGCGAGACC
>DASVTA010000052.1:0-5189 GCA_036387815.1 Allosphingosinicella sp. | reverse complement strand
AGTGGCCGGTAGAATCCGATGGGACTGCAATTCCGGCAGTTGAGCAAAGGTCCTAGGGCACGAGCTTGCCAGGGTTCATGATCCCGGCCGGGTCGAGCGCCTGCTTGATCGCGCGGAGCGCCGCCAGCCGGGTGGGCTCGGCGGTTCGGGCGAGCTCGGCGAGCTTCGACTGGCCTATTCCATGCTCCGCCGAGATGGAGCCTCCGGCCTCTCCGACCAGGTCGTGAACCAGCCGGGTCACCGCGGCGGAATGGGCCAGCAGCCACGCCTCCGCGGCGATTCCCGCCGGCGGCTGGACGTTGAAATGGACGTTGCCGTCCCCGAGATGGCCGAACGCAACCACCCGCGCGCGATCGAACCTTTCCTCGACCGCCGCCCGGCCGCGCTCGATGAAGGCGGGCATGGCGGAGACCGGGACGGAGACGTCGTGCTTCACCGACGGCCCCTGGAGCCGCTCCGCCTCGGCGATCGATTCGCGAAGCCGCCACAGGGCGGCAGCCTGCGCCTCGCTCGCCGCGAGCACCGCATCCTCCGCCATGTCCTCCTCCAGCGCCGCGCCGAGCGCCTCCTGAAGCGCTTCCGAGGCGTCCCGGCCGCCCTCCGGCGCCACCGTCTCGACGAGAACGTGCCAGCGATGGCGGCCCGCGAGCGGCGGACGCGTGCCCGCGATTCCGGCGAGGACGAGGCGCAAGGCGTCGTCGGGAACGAGCTCGAAGGTCTCGACCGCGTCCCCGAGCCGGCTCTCCAGCCGCCGGAGCAGGGTGAGCGCCGTGCGGGGCGAATCCAGCCCGGCCCAGGCGACCGACCGCGAGCCGGGGGCCGCGACCAGCTTCAGGCTCGCCGCCGTCACCACCCCCAGCGTTCCCTCGGCGCCGATCAGCAGCTGCTTGATATCGTAGCCGCGATTGTCCTTCCGAAGCGCGGAAAGCCCCTCGAACAGGGAGCCGTCCGGCAACACCGCCTCGAGCCCGAGGACGAGCGAGCGCATCGGCCCGAAGCGAAGCACCTGGGTCCCGCCGGCGTTGGTCGAGACGAGGCCGCCGACCGTCGCCGAGCCCTTGGCGCCGAGCGAGAGCGGGAAGCGCCGCCCCGCGGCCTCGGCGGCGCCGTGAAGGTCGGAGAGGATCACGCCCGCCTCGGCAACGGCGACATTGTCCTCGGCGGAGACGGAGCGGATCGCGTTCATCCGACGTAGGGAGAGCAGGATCGCGCCGCCCTCGGCGCCGGGAATCGCTCCGCCGACCATCGAGCTGTTGCCGCCCTGCGGAACCAGCGCCGCGCCGGCCTCCGCGCAGGCGGCGACGACCGCCTGCACCTCCGCGGCCGACGCCGGCGAGACCAGGGCGGCCGCCCGCCCGCGATAGCGCCCGCGCCAGTCGGTCAACCATGGCGCCATCGCGTCCGGATCCCGGCTGAACCCGCGCGGTCCCAGCCGCGAGGCGAGTGAGTCGAGCAGGGCCTGGGAGGCAAAGCGAAGCATGGCTTCCAGTGGCCGACAACTCGGCTGCGATCAATCCGGAGGGGTTCTTTCAGTTCGTCATTGAACCTCGTCATCCCGGGCTTGCGCCGGATCCATGAACACCGCCTCATCCGGTTTCGGCCGACCTTGTTCATCGATCCCGGCCTTCACCGGAATGACGGCGGCGGCGGGCGGCAGAATGGCCGCTCGGGACCGTACCCGTAACGACTTGCGGACCTGGGCTTTCGGTATAAACTCGCTTCGGCTCTCGTCCCGCGGGAGCGGGATGGGGGGCCGAAGTGAAGCTTTCGGGTTCCAGTGCATGGCTGTTCCTGTCGGTTTGCGCCGCCGCGGCCTGCACACCGGAAGCGCAGGCGCAGACTGCGCGCGCGCCGACCCGGGAGGAGGTCGAACGGCCGCCGCCCGAGCGGCCCGACCGGCGGCCGAGGCTCGCCGTGGAAGGCGGGATCGAGCGGGCTCCGTGCGCGCTGGAAGGCGAGGCGTTCCGCGACATCCGCTTCACTCCGCGCAGCGTCTCCTTCGGCGGCCTCAAGGCTCTGCCGGAGGCGGCGCTTCGTTCCGCCTGGGAGCCCTATGCCGGGCGCGAGCAGCCGGTCTCCGCGATCTGCGAGATACGCGACCGGGCCGCCACGATCCTGCGCGAGGCCGGCTATGTCGCCGCCGTCGAGATTCCGGAGCAGCGAATCGCCTCGGGCGACCTCCGGCTCGAGGTGCTGATGGCCAAGCTGGTGGCGATCCGGGTGAGGGGCGACGCCGGCCGGTCCGAGCGGATCATCGCCCGCTATCTGCGCAAGCTCACCCGGCGCGAGGTGTTCAACCGCTTCGACGCGGAGCGCTACCTCCTGCTCGCTCGGGACCTGCCGGGGTTCGACGTGCGGCTGGCGCTGAAGCCGGCCGGAGCCGGGCGGGGCGAGGTGATCGGCGAGGTGACGGTGCGCCGTCAGGCCGGAACCCTCGTCGCCAACGTCCAGAACCTCGGCTCGAGCGAGCTCGGGCGCTGGGGCGGACTGCTGCGCGGAGAGCTTTACGGCCTCACCGGCCTCGGCGACCGGACCAGCCTCGCTTTCTATTCGACCGCGGACTTCGAGGAGCAGCGGACGCTCCAGCTCGGCCACGAATTCCGTATCGGCGGCGAGGGGCTCACCCTGGGCGGCCAGCTGACCCTCGCCTGGGCGCGCCCGGATCTCGACGATTCGGCGCTGAAGGTGCGGGCGAAGACCTTGCTCGCCACTTTCGAGGCGAGCTACCCTTTGGTTCTGACCCAGGCCGCCTCCGTGCGCGGCGCCGCCGGCTTCGACTGGATCGACCAGAATGTTTCGCTGAATGCATTGCCTTTGTCGCGAGACCGGCTTCGAGTCGCCTTCGCGAGAGCCGAGGCGGAACTGACCGACCGGGGGAGCTTCGGCCGTTCGGCGGGCTATAGCGGAAGCGAGCCGCGCTGGCGGATCGGCGGCAACCTCGAGCTTCGGCAGGGCGCCGGCTTCCTCGGCGCAAGCCGATCCTGCGGCCCCGCCTTCATCCGTTGCGTCGGGCCCGGAGCCGTGCCGCCGAGCCGGTTCGAAGGCCGTTCGACGGCGACTGTCCTGCGCCTGCGCGCGACCGCCGAATATCGCCCGGCGCCGAAGCTTGCCTTCCTGCTCTCCGCCGCGGGCCAATATGCGGACGAACCTTTGCTGAGCTTCGAGGAATATTCGGCCGGCAATTACACGGTGGGGCGCGGCTACGATCCGGGCGTGCTGCTCGGCGACCGCGGCCTGGGAGTGCAGGCGGAGCTTCGTTACGGAAGCCTGGTCCCGCGCCGGGAAGGCGGGATCGCCGTTCAGCCGTTCGCGTTCGCCGACGCCGCCCGCATCCGCAACGAGGACCGGCTGTTCGCGACGGCGGAGCGGCGGCGCCTCTACTCCGCCGGGGGCGGAGTGCGGGCTTCGCTCGGCGACTCGGCGAGGCTCGAGGCGATGGTCGCGGTTCCGCTCGAGCGCGCCGGGCTCCAGCCGAAGCGCGGCGAGCCCCGCCTGCTCGTCTCGCTTACCACCCGGTTTCGGCCATGGAGCTTCAGATGATTTCACCGCTACGCTCGCGCCTGCTCGCCGGCGCCGCCGCGCTGGGCGCGCTGATCCTCCCGGACGCCGCCTCCGCCCAGGCCTTCGACGGCACGCCGATCGTCGTCCATGGCTCCGTCACCCGCTCCACCGGCCCCGGGACGGAGACGATCTTCGTGGAGACGCCGTCGGCGGTCGTGAACTGGATTCCCAATTCCAACGCCGATCCGACGCCCTTCGATTTCCTTCCGGCCGGCAACGTCGCGACGTTCCAGAATAGCGGCCAGACAGAGAATTTCATGATCCTCAACCGGATCCTGCCCGACAACGGCCGGCCGATCGTGTTCAATGGCACGGTGATCAGCCAGCTCGCCGCCAATTCCGGAACGGCGCCCGGCGGCACGGTCGTCTTCTACACGCCCGGCGGGATCGTGATCGGCGGAACCGCGGTGTTCGACGTCGGCAACCTGCTGCTGACGACGATCGACCCGGTGCTCGACCCGTCCGGCAATTTCTTCGTCGGCAACAGCTTCAAGCTGAGCGGCGCCAAGACCGATTCCGCCTCCTTCGTCCGGATCCAGCCGGGCGCTCGTATCAGCGCGACCGGCCAGGGAAGCTATGTCGCGGCGGTGGCGCCGATCGTCAGGCAGAGCGGCGCCGTCAGGGTCAACGGCTCCGTCGCCTATGTTGCCGCCGAAGCGGTGAACCTGACCATCGACGACGGATTGTTCGACATCCAGGTCAAGGTCGGCAGCAGCAGCGCCGCGGCGACGCTCGACCATCGCGGCTCCACCGGCGGCCCGGCAAGCGGCGGGCCCGGCGACAACCAGGCGATCTACATGGTCGCGGTACCCAAGAACGAGGCCGTCTCGCTGCTCCTGCGCGGCAATGCCGGCTACGACGTGGCCGCGAACGCGGCCCAGGAGAATGGCGCGATCATCCTCTCCGCGGGCTACAATATCGACCGCAGCGCGACGCAGGCGACGCCCGGAAGCGAAGCCCCGGCCGCCATCGACATCCGCCAGGCGAACGTCACCTCCGACCTGACCGGAGTCGCCACCGCCGCCGCCGCCGCGACGGCGTTCGGCGGCGAAGCGCTGAACTTCGCCGGCGACGTGACTCTGGCCGCTCCGGAAGCCGCTCTCGGCTCGGAGGGGGGGATTCTCCGGGTGGGGGGAAACGCCGTCGTCACCACCGGCCGCCGGGGTGATTTCAACTTCAACGCGGCGACGGGCGGCCAGGCCGCCCTGTTCGCCCGCGGCGGCGGTGCCGTCCAGATCGCCGGCTCCGCCCGGGTGAGCGCCGGCACCCTTTCCCGGCCTGGCGAGGATGCAACCGGGGGAGACGCGACCGCGGTGGCCAATGGCGGGAGCATCGACATCGGCGGCGGCCTGCTGATGGAGGCCGACGCCGAAGCGGGCTCCGGGGACCTCGTCGATCCGGGCCGGGCGACCGCGGGCAATGCCCGGCTGGCCGCGCTCAACGGCGGCAAGGTCCAGGTGCTGGGCGCCGCGGAGGTCACCGCGTCGGCGGCGGGAGCGCCCGGTTTCGGCGCGGGAGACGGCGCCCCGGGCCCCGCGGAAGGCGGCTTCGCTTCCCTGGCTGCGTCGGGAGGCGAGATCGAACTCGGCTCCCTCACCCTCCGGGCCTCCGGCCAGGGCGGACCGGCC
>DASVTA010000051.1:0-2877 GCA_036387815.1 Allosphingosinicella sp. | reverse complement strand
GGCGACGGCGTCGAGGCCGAGGATCTGCGGCCATTCCTGGGTGACGATGTGGATGAGATGGTCGAAGCCGTCGGCCTCGATCGCCGCGAGCACAGCCTCGTGGATCGAGGCGACGGCTCCCGAATGGCCGCGGGCGAAGGCGATGAGGTCCTGGTTGGCCTCCTCGGCGGCGGCGACGCGGGCGCGCAGCTTGGCCACCGCCCGGTCCTCGAAGTTGATCACCTTGCCCATGGCGAGGAAGCTAATACGAACAAGGTTAAGAAGCGATGGCCATTTTTCCATTCGTCATTCCGGCGAAGGCCGGAATCCATGAACACCGGGGTTCTAAACTTCGGAAACCGTGTTCATGGATCCCGCCCTTCGCCGGGATGACGCTTATCCGATCTTCTGGCCGGTCTTCGCCCAGTCGGCGGCGAAGCCTTCGAGGCCCTTGTCGGTGAGGGGGTGCTTGAAGAGCTGGCGGATGACGGCGGGCGGAGCGGTCATCACGTCCGCGCCGATCATCGCGGACTGGAGGACGTGGATCGGGTGGCGAATGCTCGCGACGAGGATCTGGGTCTCGAAATCGTAATTGTCGTAGATGGTCCGGATCTCCGAGATGATCTGCATTCCGTCGAAGCCGGTATCGTCGTGGCGGCCGACGAAGGGCGAGATGAAGGTGGCGCCCGCCTTGGCCGCGAGCAGGGCCTGGTTGGCAGTGAAGCACAAGGTGACGTTGACCATCGTCCCTTCGCCGGCCAGCGCCTTGCAGGTCTTGAGGCCGTCGATCGTCAGCGGCACCTTGACCGCGATATTACCCGCGATCTTCCGGAGCACCTCGGCCTCGCGCATCATCTCGGCATAGTCGGCGGCGACCACTTCGGCCGAAACCGGCCCCTGCACGATCCCGCAGATCTCGCGGACGACTTCGAGGAAATCACGGCCCGCCTTGTGGATCAGCGACGGATTGGTGGTGACCCCGTCGAGCAGGCCGGTTTCCGCAAGGTCGCGGATCTCGCCGGTGTCGGCGGTGTCGACGAAGAATTTCATTTGCGGCATGCCTTCCAGGGAGGGAGATTCGCCCTCCTTTAGCGCGGAGGGGACGGCCTTGGCGACCGGAGATGAGCGGCGGGACATCCGGGGCCGAGGCGAAGGCGTTTCGAGTGAACCGTGCTCCCGGCGGAAGCGGGAGCTCGGGGAGACCCGCCGGGACTTCTCGGCCCGAGGTCTCGGCTCTCGGCGGGAGGACGGCTGCCCTTGGAGGTTCCGGCAGTCGCGCGGATGACGCTAGCGCCGCCGTCGCAACATCGCCGCCAGCAGCGGATCGCCGGCGGCGGTGGGGTCGGCGCGGATCGCGGCTTCCTCGCGGCCGATGGCGCGATAGATGCCGGCCGACGCCTTGCGGGCGACGTCCGACTGGAGTCCGCCGAAGTCGATTCCCGTCGCCACCCTCAGGACTCGCCGCAGCGTGTCGCTCTGCGCGGCGCGGAGGACCTGGCCGACGCGCGGGAAGACCGAGTCGAAGATCCGCTCCCCGGTCACGCGCTGGAGATGGTCGGTGGCGGCGGTCGGACCGCCGCGAACGATCGCCAGAGCATCGGTGAACGTCATGTCGCGGATCGAATCGTAGACGGCGGGCGCCGCCGCCCGCGCCCCTTCGGCGGCGGCCCGGTTGACCAGCCGAAGCAGCCGGTCCTGCGCGGCCCGCGTGCCGAGCGCGACCGCGAGGGCGGCGGCGGTCCGGCTGCCCCCGAGCTGCGGCGGGAGCTCGACCCTGGCGACGTCGTCGCGGAAGAAGCCCTCCTCCGCCAGCAGACGCGCGAAAGCGCGCTGCGAGGAGAGCGTGAGGAGGCGCCTTATCGAGGGCTCGAGATTGGGGATGTCGCCGAGCCGGGTGGCGCAGCCGGGGAGCGTAAGCAGCGGCAAAAGCAGGCCGGTGGCGATGAGGGATCGGCGGGAAAGGTCGGAGTGCATCAAGCGGTAACGAGGCGGTCGCCGGCTTGTTGCATGGCGCTCTCGTCATCCCGGCGCACGCCGTCATCCCGGCGGAAGCCGGACCTCGGGTAGACCCGCCGAGACTTCTCGTCCTGAGGTCCCGGCTTTCGCCGGGATGACGGGAAAGGTCGAATAGCATTTGTGCATTCCATCGCCCTTCCGGTTGCGTTTCCGTTCCGGCGACTCGATCTAGGTCTCGATGAACCGCTGCCGAGTCCTCCTGCTCAACGCCGCCCTCGGCCCGCTGGACTATCGCGTGCCCGCGGGAATGGAGGTCGCGCCCGGCTCGATCGTGCTCGCGCCGCTCGGGCCCCGGCAGATGACCGGAGTCGTCTGGGAGGAGGACCGGCTCGAGGCGGAGTCCGTCGGCGACAACCGCCTCCGCCCCTTGCTCCAGGCCTACGACCTGCCGCCGCTGGCGCCCGCGCTGCGCCGGCTGATCGAGTGGACCGCCGATTATTATCTCGCGCCGCTCGCTTCGGTGCTCCGGATGGCCCTCGCTTCGGCGAGCGCGCTCGAGGGCGGACGGACGGTCACCGAATATCGCGCCACGGGCTTCGTCCCCGAGAGGCTGACGGCTCAGCGGGCCCAGGCGCTCGAGCGGCTCGGCGAGCGCCAGGGCCTGGTCCGAGAGCTTGCGATGGCCGCCGCAGTCTCGGACGGCGTGATACGCGGGCTGGTGAAGGCGGGAGCGATCGAACCGGTCGAGGTGTCGGTGGACGACCCCTTCCCGCTTCCCGACCCCGATTTCGCGCCGCGGGAGGTGGAGCTCGCCCCGGGCGCCGCGGCGCACGGCCTGGTGGAGGCGGTGCGTTCGGCCGAGTTCGCGCCCTTCCTGCTCGACGGAGTGACCGGATCGGGCAAGACCGAGGTCTATTTCGAGGCGGTGGCGGAGGCGCTTCG
>DASVTA010000050.1:0-2225 GCA_036387815.1 Allosphingosinicella sp. | reverse complement strand
GGAGGCAAATCAGTCGCGCAGCGTGAAGCCGATCTTCAAGGTGACCTGGTAGTGGGCGACCTTGCCGCCCTCGACGTGGCCGCGGGTTTCCTTGACCTCGAACCAGCCGATGTCCTGGAGGGTGGAGGAGGCTCGGGCGATGGCGCCCTGGATCGCATCCTCGATGCTGGTCGCCGAGCTTCCGACGATCTCGATCACCTTGTAGACATTGTCGCTCATTGAAGGCCTTTCTCTGCTCTCGTCATCCCGGCGAAAGCCGGGACCTCGCGGAGACCCGCCGAGACTTCCTGTCCTGAGGTCCCGGCTTTCGCCGGGATGACGGTTTGCTAACACGCCATGGACGCGATCGTTTCCGGCCCGCTAGGGTGAGCGTGCAAGAGCGAGGAGAGCTTCATGCGGATTTGGCTTGCGGCCGGTGCGGCCCTGCTTGCGGCGGCGCCCGCCGCGGCGGCGCCTTCGGACGATTTCAGGCGGCTTTTGGACGATCATTATGCCTGGCTTCTGCGCGAAAGCCCGACCTACGCCACCGCGCTCGGAGTCCGCGACCATGACGAGCGGATCGAGGATGTCGGCCTCGGCGCACGCGACCGGCAGGCGCGGGAGGCGGGAGCGTTTCTCGAGCGGCTGAACCGGATCGCGGCCGAGGCGCTGGCGCCGGCGGACCGGGTCAACCGGGCCATCCTGAAGCGCGGGCTGGAGGAGGGAATCGAGGCCAACCGCTTCGGGCAGCGGGTGATGCTGTTCACCACTTATGCCGGCTGGCACCAGAATTTCGCCGGGCTGGCCGACAACCTCCCGTTCCGGACGAAGGCGGATTACGAAAGCTACCTGACCCGCCTCGCCTTGTACCCGAAGCAGAACGACGCGGCGCTCGGCATCACCGCGCAGGCGGTCAAAGGCGGGTTCGTCCTGCCCTGCTCGGTGCTCGCCAATTACGACAAGGGCATCGCGGGAGTGATCGCGCAGGATCCGGCGAAGTCGCGCTTCTTCGAGCCGTTCACCAGGGCCCGTCCGGGCGATTCGAGCGAGGCGGAGTGGGCGGCGATGCAGGCCCGGGCCCGGCGGCTGATCACGGACGTGCTCAACCCCGCTTACGCCAAGCACCTGGCTTTCTACCGGACCGTCTATGCGCCCAAATGCGCCAAGGCCGACAGCATCTCGGCGCAGCCCGGCGGGGCCGAATATTACGCCTTCCGGGTGCGGCAGGAGACGACGACCGACCTGACGCCGGAGAAGATCCACGCAATCGGGCTCGCGGAATCGGCGCGGATTCGAGGCGAGATGGAGAAGGTGGCGAAAGCCGCGGGATTCGCCGGCCGCGACGACTTCATCCGGGAGCTCAGGACCAACCCGAGACATTATGCGACCTCGCCGGGGCAGCTGATGCAGGCGGCGGCGGCCGTGGCCAAGACGATCGACGGCAAGATGCCGGGCTATTTCGCGACCCTGCCGAGGCTCCCCTACGGCGTGCGCGCGATTCCGGCGGAGATCGCGGAAGGAACGACCACCGCTTATTACGGCCAGGGCTCGCCCGCCAGCGGCCTCGCGGGCACCTATTACGTCAACACCTCCAAGCTCGACCAGAGGCCGCTTTGGGAGCTTCCGGCGCTGACCCTGCACGAGGCGGTGCCGGGCCATCACCATCAGATCGCGCTCCAGCAGGAGGTCGAGCTTCCGCCCTTCCGCCGCCACTTCACCTATTTCACCGCCTTCACCGAGGGCTGGGGCCTCTATGCGGAGAGCCTGGGCGAGGAGATGGGCCTCTACGATACCCCCGAGAAGAAGATGGGCCAGCTCTCCTACCAGGCCTGGCGCGCGGCCCGGCTGGTCGTGGACACGGGAATCCATTCCAAAGGCTGGGACAAGGCGAGGGCCGTCGCCTTCATGCGCGAGAACACGGCCCTCACCGAGGCCAATATCGACGCGGAGGTGAACCGCTACATCAGCTGGCCGGGCCAGGCGCTCGGCTACATGATCGGGCGGCTGAAGATCCTGGAGCTGAGGCAGCGGGCGGAGCGGGAGCTGGGCGCGCGGTTCGATCTCAGGCGCTTCCACGATGCGGTGCTGCTCAACGGCTCGGTGCCGCTCGACGTGCTTGAGGCGCAGATCGTGGAGTGGATCGCGGCGGAGCGTGCGAGACCCGCTTGACTGAGTCCGGTGAGTCCATGCCCCAAATCCGTTCGGGCTGAGCTTGTCGAAGTCCGCTCCTTCCTACGGGTCCAGCC
>DASVTA010000049.1:0-5108 GCA_036387815.1 Allosphingosinicella sp. | reverse complement strand
CGCGGTTGGAAGCTCCAGGGACGCGCAGGCGGGCTGGAAAACTTTGGTTGTTGGAAGCCGTCGTTAATGAGCATTCTGCGGCGAGATCGAAGCTGGTGTTAAATCAGCGCTTTATGCAATCGCAGATCCCGCTGCTTGGGTGGGGCATCCGAAGACGAAGCCGCCCCGGCGGTCCAGATCAGCTTTCCCCTCCCAGGCGCTGGCCGATGTCAAAACTTTATTTGCCGATTCTGGTCCGCGATGGAGGTGCAAGTCGGGGACATGTCAAAACTCTGGCCATTGGGGACTTTCTGGGTCGTCCAAAAAACTGAACAAATTCAGATACCGCGGGTCAGACTTTATTTTACGCCCCCAGGATAGGCAGCATCGTCTTTCCGGCCTAGCTTCTCTTCTAGACCGCACCGGTTCTGGGGGGAATCATGGGCAATCGATCCAATACAGCTCAAGTCGCCGAGTGGCTGGCGAAGCCGCGCGCCGCGCAGGCCGCTCTCAGCATCGCGGCCATCGCCGCGCTGGCGGCGGTGGCGACCGCCGGCGGCAAGGTCGAGGCGCAGCAATCGCCGGTCGCCGCGGGATCTCCGGCAAGCGGCCCGGTGTGGCTCGATCAGAACTGGAGCGCGAGGGACCGCGCCTGGTATCATCATGCCGGCCAGGGCACCTCGACCATCCCGATTCCCTACGAATGGTTCATGGCGCTGGAGCAGCCGGATTCAAACGGCAGGTTCGCCGATCCGGCCTATCTCGACCAGTTCGGCTTCATCCCCAGCCCGCGCGACGCCGAGTTCAATCCGGACGGACTTCCGATCGGCTTCGCCCGCTCCGCCGTTCAGGATCCGGAGAGCGGCGAAACGTCGAACCGGATCGGCTTCACCTGCGGCGCCTGCCATACCGGCCGGATCGACTATCAGGGACGGAACATGCTGATCGACGGCGGCCCCGCCCTCACCAGCCTCGGCAATTTCCGAAACGCGCTGGGCGATGCGCTTGCGAAGACCGCGCTCGACCCGGTCAAGTTCCGGCGGTTCGGCGACCGGCTCATCCCCGCCGGCGGAAACCCGCTGCAGCGGCTGCGCGCTCGGCACAAGATATGGGAGCAGCTCACCGGCGGAGTGTTCAAGGGCCTCATCGCCAAGATGAAGCTCGACGGGCGCGGCGAAGGCACGGTCGTGGAAGGCTTTGGAAGGCTCGACGCGCTCAACCGGATCGGCAACGAGGTCTTCGCCGTCCAGATGAAGCGCGACGACAATCTGCGCGCGCTCACCGCTCCGGTCGCCTTCCCGCACATCTGGGACACGAGCTGGTTCGACTGGGTTCAATATAACAGCTCGATCGAGCAGCCGATGATCCGCAACGCCGGCGAGGCGATGGGCGTCGGCGCCAAGGTCAACTGGACCGGGCGGGGACGGCCGCTCTTCACCTCCACCGTTCCGGTCGACAACCTGTACCGGATCGAATCCCGCCTCGCGGGCCCGAAGCAGCCCCAGGGCGACAACAGGTTCACCGGCCTGCGCGCTCCGCGCTGGCCCGAGAACATCCTTCCGCCCATCGACCGCGACCTGCGGGACCGGGGCGCCGGCCTCTACAAGGCGCGCTGCCAGGGCTGCCACCTCCCCGCGCCGAACACGGACGATTTCTGGAACCCGGAGCATTGGACCCGGGCCGAGGACAATGCCGGCGGCGAGCGCTATCTGAAGCTGGTCGTCAAGCCGGTCTCGGTCATCGGCACCGACCCCGCCCAGGCCGAGGACATGGAGAAAAGGACGGTCAAGGTCGCCGCGGCCATCGGCCTTCCGGGAACCTCCCGGCCCAGCGGCCGCGACCGGATCTACGGGTTCGGCCCCGCGCTCGGCCAGGCCGTCGAGAAGGTCGTCAACCGCTGGTACGGCGACCACGGCACGACTACCGGCGACATCGCCCGGATGAACGGCTTCCGTCCCAACGGCATCCGAGCCCCGATCGCCTACAAGGCGCGGCCGCTGGACGGCATCTGGGCGACCGCGCCCTTCCTCCACAACGGGTCGGTCCCGACCTTGTGGGCCCTGCTCTCGCCCTATGACGAGCGGCCCAAGACCTTCTGGCTCGGCAACCGCGAGTTCGATCCGGTCAATGTCGGCTACCGGACGGAGCAGGTGCCCGGCGGCTTCCAGCTGATCGCCGCCAGGGTCGACCGGCAGGGGAACGTCACCCCCGTCCGCGGCAACTGGAACGGCGGCCATCTCTTCGACGTGGCCACGCCGCGCAACCAGGGCAAGGGAATCATCGGCAGCCCGCTCACCCCGGACGAGCGCAAGGCGCTGGTGGAGTATCTGAAGACGCTGTAGCGGCGCGGAAAATCCTCCCCGAGCTTGCTCGGGGAGGGGACCGCGCGAAGCGCGGTGGAGGGGAAATTCTGACTCCGAATAGCCCCTCCACCACGACGCTTCGCGTCGCGCTCCCCCTCCCCCAGGCGAGCTGGGGGAGGAATTGAGCGCTAAGCTACCGCGGGTTCGCCCGAAGCCATTCGAGCAGCTTGCCGGGAGCGCTCTCGCCATAGGGGTCGTCGTCACTGCCCACGTCGTTGATCCCGGGCTCCTCGAACCAGGCGGCGACACGGCCGTCGTCCACCACCATCGCGTAGCGCCATGAGCGCTGGCCGAAGCCGAGATGATCCTTCCGGACCAGCATGCCCATCCGCCGGGTGAAGTCGCCCGATCCGTCGGGCAGCAGCTTCAAATTCTCGATTCCGAGGTGCTTGGCCCATTGGTACATGACGAACGCGTCGTTGACGGAGAGGCAATAGACCTCGTCCGCGCCCGCCTCGCGAAGCGCGGGGTAGGAGGCTTCGTAGGCGGGGCATTGCTCGGTCGTGCAGGTCGGGGTGAAGGCGCCGGGAAGGGCGAAGACCACCACCCGCCGGCCGCGGAAGACCTCGCTGCTGGGCAGGTCCTGCCAGCGGAAGGGATTGTCGCCGCCGATGCTCTCGTCGCGGACGCGGGTCTTGAACACGGTATCGGGTACCTGGCGGTTGAGCATTGCGAGAACCTCCTGGGAAAACGGGCTTACAACGAGCCGGAGGAAGCCCGGGTCCCTGGCGATGCGCGGCGCGGTCAGCCTTGCGCGAACGCGTCCATCTGCCCGGCAAGCGCCCGCTGGAACGCCGGCCGCGCTTCGCATCGGGCGAGGTATGGGGCCAGGCCGGCCTCCGCGACCAGACCTGTGTGGCGAAGGATCCTGAGCACCGTCGCCATCATCAGGTCCCCGGCGGTGAACCGGGGACCGTCGATGAACGGCTTGTCGTCCAGCGCCGCCGACAGCTCGCCCAGGCGCTTCCTCACGGCGGCTTCGGCGTCCGGCCGCCGAAGCTTCGCCCATTCCTGATCGGCCCAGAAGAGATCGATCCCGGCGAGGTTGAGGATCGGCGGCTCGATCGTGTTGAGCGCGGCGAACAGCCATTGGATCGCCCGGGCCCGTGCGGCGGGATCGCCGGGCAGCAGATTTTCGCTTCGCTCGGCGATCCGAAGCACGATCGCGCCGGATTCGAACAGCTTCAGCCCATTCTCCTCATAGGCCGGCACCTGCCCGAACGGCTGCCAGGAGCGGTATTCGGCCGAATCCTTCTCGCCGTCCGCAAGCAGCCTGACCTCGTAGCGAAGCCCCGCTTCCTCCAGCGCCCACCGCACCCGCAAGTCGCGCACCAGGCCTTGCACGAACGGCGGCAGCGACTGGAAGGCGGTGATGGTGCTCATAACGATCCCTTTCGAGAAGGCGGATTGCGCGTTCGCGGCGTTGCGAGGCGGGCCGTCATTGCGGGCGCAGCGATGCAATCCAGTTCCGCCTCGGAGGCGCGATGGAGTGCTTCGTTGCTCCGCCTCGCAGCGACGATCAGGCTTCGCCGCTTTCGCCGGGTGAGACCTTGGGCGCCTGCTCCCAGGTCCGCCTCAGATCCTTGCGGATGGAAGGGCCCGCGAGATGCGCGTCCACCGATTCGTGGCGCTCCCCCTTGAGGGTCGCGACGATGGCCGGGAGATTGTCGCACTGGCCCGAGCGGGCAAGCTCGAAGGCGCGCTCGACGGTGGTCGGGCGGTCGCGGTCCGGGGGGCCGGACATCTCAGCGCCTCCCCGCGGCGTCGAGCCTGAGGCGGGCGTAGCGATTGGCGTTGCGCAGATGCCCCGCCCGCTCGGAATCCGCGGTCGCGCGCGAGGCGAGCCAGCGGGCGCCGGTTTCCAGCTGCTCGTAATAGCCCGAATCCGCGGCCGAGGGGAGTGCCGGCGCGGCGGCGGCCGCGGCGGCGGCCTTGATGCTGTAGCGGCCGGCGAGATCGAGGTGGACCAGCCGCGCCTCCGAGCTCTCGGCGCGTCTGGCATTGGCGGCCGAGCTGCGTTTACGGGCAAGCCAGTAGGTCTGTTCCATGAGATCTCCTTCGCGCTGCAAGCGGGAGCCCTGAAGTCTCCCCGTCACGCGATGCTTGCCGGCACGATCAGGTGATGCGGGTGCATAACATGTCGGGTGCGAAATAGCGAGGGCCGCCGGGCTCACTGGCACAGGCGCTTCCAGGCGATCTCCATCACCGTTCCGGCCTCGATCGCCAGCGGCTGCTGCCAGGCGGCGGTGTAATCCTCGTGCTGGGCGACCTTGCCGTCGGTGCCGTACTTGCGCGCCGCGGTCGGAGTGATGGTCCGGCCCGGGCAATCCACCCTCAGCCGGTAGCCGTCGAGGCTCGGCGCCGCTTCGCCCGGATTAGAAAGGCGGAACCAGCCCTCGCGCTTCTCGGCCGTCATCACCACCGAAGTGATGTCGATGGCGATGCGCTGGCCCGTGTCGGCGGCGCCGAGATCGATCCAGCGCAGGGGCTGCGGCGGCGTAGCGCCGGGCTCGAGCCCCCGGGCGGCGCTCGATTGCCCGGTAGCGGGGGTGGACGCCGCCGCCTGCGCGGGCGACGGCGCCGTGGCGGCGCCGCAGGAGTCCAGCGTGGCCTTCACCTCGGGGCCCACTTTGGGATCCTGGACCAGGCCCGCGACATAAGCGAGATCGCGAGGGCTGAGCGGGTTGCCGGATCTGGGCTCGAGGCGCTGGGCGATATCGGTGAGCTGCCGAAGCTGCCAGACGCTCAGATTCTTCGTCAGCCGTT
>DASVTA010000048.1:0-3433 GCA_036387815.1 Allosphingosinicella sp. | reverse complement strand
GGGCGCGCGCTCCGGTGTTGAGAGCCTCGAGCGTCGAGTTGCCGATCACTCCGTCCGCCTCGATTCCGTAATCGGCCTGAACCTTCCGCACCGCGGCGACCATGTCGGCGGTGTAGACGCCGGCGTCGGCCGGCGCCGCCTTGGCCTTGGCCTTGGCCTTCGAGTCCGCCGGCTCGGGCTGGGCCGGCGGCAAATAGCCGTTGGCTCGAAGGCCCTCGCGGATCTGGGCCACTCGCGGATCCTTCTTGCCGGGCTTGATCTGCTCGCCGGGGGCGACCGCCGCGCGTTGCTCCTGGCCGGCCTTCTGCCGGTAGGCGAGATAGGCCTCGGAGAGCGCCTTATATTCGGCGTCCTGCGGGGCGAGGCCGGCGAGCCACTCGCGAACGCCGCCCTGCTCCACCACCTTGCCGAGGCCGCCGGCCACGTCGACCTTGGACATCGGCACCGTATAGACTTCGAACAACTTGCGCGGATCGACCGCTCCGCTGGCCAGCGCCTGGGCATAATCGAACGCCGCGAGCGTCAGCCCCGCCTCCCGCTCGGCCGCACTGCCGCCCTTGGTCGCCTTCTCCACATAGGCTTTCGCATCGATGGCGTGCCGGGCCGCGTCCTCGAGGGCGGCATTGAGCTCCTGTGCCCGCTCGCCGGTCCAGACCGCCTGCCAGGCGCGGGCCTCGTAGAATTTCTTCACCCTCGGATCGGTGACCGCCGCCTGCAGGTCCGCGGCGGTCACCGCCTTCGGATCCACCTGCACCGCGGGACCGGAGCTCTCGCCCCCGTCGCCGCCGCTCGTGCTTACGAAATCGCAGCCGGAAGCCAGGAGGGCCGCCAGCGAAACGCACGCCAACATCTTACGCATCTACACACCGCCGCTTCACATGGATCAGGCTCGTCAAACGTCCCCACCCGCCAATAGGCTCCGAAGAAAAGAAGCGCTTCCCCGCTTAACCGCGGCCGCTGCGCCGTCCCGCTATGGGACAGCGCGAAATGGGGGGGCGCAATGGTGCAACATTATTAGCTATCGGAAGCTAGGCGGGCATTCGAACAGACGGCGGACACGAAACTTGGCTTTGCTGGATTCCATATATTTCAAGGCTTTGGCCGAGGCGTTCCGCTGGCGCGGCCGGGAGCTGGCCTGCGCCGCGACCCTGCTCGCCACCGCCTCTTGCGTTCCGCTGAAGGCGGCGGACGCTCCGGTCGAGCCCGCCGCCCTCACTACGGCCGTCCGTCTCGCCCCGCCGCCGCAGCCCGAGCCGATGGTCCTTCGCGACGTCGCTCCGACCGAAGCCCTGCGCATCAACGCCTCCATCCCCTTCTCCACGGACGTCAATCCGCGCGCGCCCTCCACCGTTTTCCGGGCCGCGAGCGCCGGCGACCAGTTCCGCTCCCTCCAGTGCCTCGCCGAAGCCATTTATTACGAAGCCCGGTCCGAGAGCGAGGACGGCCAGCGCGCCGTCGCCCAGGTCGTCCTCAACCGGGTCCGCCACCCCGCCTGGCCCGGCACCGTCTGCGGAGTCGTCTACCAGGGCCCGCTGCGCGCCGGCGGCGGCTGCCAATTCACCTTCACCTGCGACGGCTCGCTCGTGCGCATGCCTTTCGGGGCGGACTGGACCCGCGCCCGGCGGCTCGCCGCCGAAGCCCTCGCCGGCTATGTCTTCGCGCCCGTGGGCCTCGCCACCAACTACCACACCCACCAGGTCCTTCCCGACTGGGCCTTCCGGCTTCCGAAGGCGACGGTGATCGGCAACCACATCTTCTATCGCCTGCCCGGCGCCTGGGGCGGCGCCTCCGCCTTCAGCCAGGCCTATCGCGGCCGCGAGCCTTCTCCGGCGACGGTGATGGCGGCCCGGCTCCCGATCAATCTCGGCAGGGGCGTCCGCCCGGCCCTCCCCTCGCCGGTCGACCTGGCGGGCTTCGCCTTGCCCGCCTCGCCGGCCTATTCCGCCCCGCCGGCCCTCGCCACCGAGGCGCCGCCGCCTCCGGTCAACGACCGGCTGCCGCAATCGACGGTGAAGGCGGAGTTCGCCAACAGCGGGCGCTATCTGGAGGACGTTCCGGCGTCGGCTTCGAGCCGCTGAGCCATTCTCCTCTCCCGCTTTCGCGGGAGAGGGGGACCCAAGCCGAAGGCTTGGGGGGTGAGGGTCTTGCTGATTCCGCGGTACAGACCCTCACCTCCCACCGCTTCGCGGCGGGCCTCTCCTCTCCCGCGAAAGCGGGAGAGGACCAATCGCTACCGCCGGGCCGCGGCGCTCCGCTCGCGGATCTCGCGGAACTCGGATCCGGCCTTCCAGCCCGGCCAGTCGCGGCCGAACGCCAGCCCGCGCCCGACGTCGTAGAACAAGGCGACGTCCTGCGCGGCCCCTCTGAAATCCAGGTCCGGCCGCCACTCGTCGCAGGTCTGGTGGTAGCAATTGGCGGTGAATTCGGTGACCCAGCGGTCCCCCGCCTCGCGGCCGCCCTCGACGAGGTCGACTCCGCCGCCGAGCGCCATCAGCAGGAAGACCGGAACGCCGCGCCTCGCGAAGGAGAAATGGTCGGCCCGGTAGAAGAGCCCGCGCTCCGGCCGTGCATCGGGCGTCATCGTCCGCCCCTGCCGGCCCGCCGCGGCGGCGATCCTGTCCTCCAGCTCGCTCTGGCCCTTGCCGATGAGGACGACGTCGCGGGCGAGGCCGTTGGGCTGAAGGGTGTCGAGGGTCAGGTTCGCCACCGCCTTCTCCATGGGGAAGAGAGGGCTGTTGGCGTAATGCTCGGCGCCGAGCAGGCCCCGTTCCTCCGCGGTCCAGGCGGCGAAGACGAGGCTTCGCTCAGGTCTCGGGCCAGTCTTGAAGGCGCGGGCGATCTCGACGATCCCGGCGATTCCCGAAGCGCTGTCGAGCGCCCCCGGCCGCACCGTCTTGCCGCGCGCGTCCGGCGCTCCGACGCCGTAGGCGTCCCAGTGGCTTGCGAACCAGATCGTCTCGTCCGGGCGCTTCGAGCCGCTGATCTTGCCGAGCACGTTGTGACTCTGGACCCGGGTCGCCTCCACTCCGAAATCGGCCGAGAACCGAGTGCGAAGCTCCACGGGCCAGAAGCCGCGGGTCTGCGCCAGCCTCTTCACCGTCCCGAAGTCGAGACCGGAGCGGCGGAACAGATCCTCCGTGACGCTGCGCTGGATCCAGCCCTGCAGAAGCACCGGCTGCTGGGCCCCGGGCTTGAGGACGATGTTGTAATTCTCGCCGCCGGGCGCCTGCACCGTGTTCCAGCCGTAGCCGGCGCCCGCCGTTTCGTGGACGACGAGCGCGGCGATCGCCCCGCGCCGGGCGGCCTCCTCGAATTTGTAGGTCCAGCGGCCGTAATAGGTCATCGCCTGGCCGCCGAAGCGGCCGGCCACCGGATCGCCGGCCGAAGCTTCGAAGTCGGGATCGTTGACCAGGAAGACCGCGACCTTGCCCTT
>DASVTA010000047.1:0-3103 GCA_036387815.1 Allosphingosinicella sp. | reverse complement strand
GCATAATCTGCACCGGCAACGCGCGTCTGTGGGGGCGGTGCGGCAGTGCGGACAGGAACACCGCCGATCATGACTTCGACGGTTGGAAAGATCAGCAATCGCGTGCTCTCGGTGGCGGCAGGGCTGTCGGCGTTCGTGCTGACGCTTCTTGGCTTTCTTCTGCTCGGCAGCCTCAACCAGCAGGTCACCGCCTCGGTCGTCTTCGGCCTGTTCGCTCTGACCATCGTCTATATGGCGGCCGAGCGCCCGAACAGCGCCCATGCCCGGGCCGTGGGCGCGCTCATCGACCGGCTGCTCGCCGTCAGCCGCGGAGACCTCTCCTCGCCCGCGCCGCCGGCACTCAAGCGCGAAATGCCCGCCCTGGCCGCCGCCGTCGAAGGCCTGTTCGAGCAGGTCCGCTCCAACCTCGACGACGCCCAGGCGATGGCGATGTACGATCCCGTCACGGCGCTCCCCAACCGCCTCCATTTCCGGCGGGAGGCGGAGCGGATCCTTGCGTCGCGGGACAGCGGCGCGGCCCTGCTGTTCATCGATCTCGACGGCTTCAAGGAGGTCAACGACCGCCTCGGCCATGCCCATGGCGATCAGGTGCTCATCATGGTCGCCAACCGGCTTCGAGTCGTGCTCAAGGCCGAAATCGCCGACGGGACCCTGGCGCCGCCGTTGCTCGCCCGGCTCGCCGGAGACGAATTCACGATGCTCCTGCCGGAAGTCTCCACCCGCGAGGAAGCGGAGCGGATCGCCGGCCGGGCGCTCGCCGCGCTTGCCGAGCCCTTCAATTCGGCCGGCGGGGCGGTCCTCATCGGCGGCTCGATCGGAATAGCCCTCGCGCCCGAGCACGGCTTCGACCTCCCCGGGCTGATGAAGGCGGCCGACATCGCGATGTACCACGCCAAGGCCTCCGGCCGCTCGCGCCTGTGCAGCTACGAGCCGAGCCTCGCCAGAGCCTCGGAAGAACGAAGCGCGCTCGAAGCCTCGGTCCGCCGCGCCGTCGAGCGGCACGAGCTCGAGCTGGTCTTCGAGCCGCGCCTGTGCCTGCGCACCGGCGCGATCACCGCCGCCGAGGCGCAGATTCGCTGGAACGGCGCCGGCGGAAGCCGTCTCCTCTCCGGGGACGAGACGATGCTTCAGGAAGCCGGCCTCGCCGTCCATCTCGGCGACTGGACCCTGACCGCCGTCTCGGCCGCGCTCGATCGCTGGCGGTCGGCCGGGCTCGACCATCGTCTCTGCTTCCCGGTGGCGGCGCGCCAGTTCGAGCGGCTCGACTTCATCGAGCGGCTTCGAAGCGCGCTCGCTCAGGCCGGCCCCCCGCCCTGGGGCGTGGAGATCGAGCTCAACGAGGCCACGGCGTCCGGCTGCGACAAGTGGGTGGTGGCCGAGCTCGAGCGGCTGCGCGGCGACGGCGTGGAGGTTTGCGTCAGCGATTTCGGCTCCGGCCGCGCCCGTCTGTCCGGCTTCGCCACTCTGCCGATGCACCGGGTGCGACTCGATCGGGGTATCGTCGCCGAGATCGACCGTTCGGAGCGCGCGAAAAGCGTCGCCGCCTCGCTGATCCAGCTCGTCCACGGCCTCGGCTGCGAAGCCGTGGCCGCCGGAGTGGAGCGGCAGGACCAGGTCGAGGTGCTTCGCGGCCTCGGCTGCGACAGCCTTCAGGGCTTCCCGGGCGTGGCGCCGATGCCGGAGGACGCCTTCCTCGCCTGGGCCGAGGCGCAGGACTGCGCCCGAAGCCTCGCTCACGAACCCTATCCGAGCGCCGCCCTGACGATGCGGGCGTAGATCCGGGCCAGGGCGCGGATGTCGTCCACGGCCGCCGCTTCGTCCAGCTTGTGCATGGTCGCGTTGGGAAGGCCGAAATCCACCACCGGGCAGAGCTCGATCAGGAAGCGCCCGTCCGACGTTCCCCCGCTTGTGGAGAGAGCGGGCTCGACCCCCGTCTCCTCGCGGATCGCCTCGGTCACCAGCGTGTAAAGCGGCCCTGGCGGGGTCAGGAAAGCTTCTCCCGACACCTTCGCCTCGACGGTCGCGCCCGGCGCTGCGCCGGCCGCGATTTCGCGCACCCGCTCGATCAGCGCGTCGCCGCGATGCAGGTTGTTGAACCTGATGTTGAGCTGAGCCGTGGCGGCCCCGGGGATGATGTTCGTGGCCTCGGTCGGGGTGCCGACGGCGGTGAATTCCAGGTTCGAAGCCTGGAAGGCCTCGGTCCCATCGTCGAGGTGGAGCGAGTCCAGCGCGGCGACGACCCGCGCCAGCCTGGGCACCGGATTGTCGGCGCGGTGGGGATAGGCGACGTGCCCCTGCAGCCCCGGACCGGTGATCCACATGTTCACCGTCCCTCGCCGTCCGATCTTGACGGTGTCGCCGAGCCGGGCCTCCGAAGTCGGCTCGCCGATGACGATCATGTCCGGGCGGATGCCGCGCTGCGCCATCCACGCCATGATCGCCCGAGTGCCGTGGACCGCCGGGCCTTCTTCGTCGCCGGTGATCAGGAGGCTCAGCGTGCCGCGATGCTTCGCCACCTCCGCGGCGGCGGCGACGAAGGCGGCGATCCCGCCCTTCATGTCCACCGCCCCGCGCCCGTAGAGGAGCCCGCCGCGAACCTCTGGGACGAAGGGGTCGCCGCTCCAGCCCTCGCCGGGCGGGACCACGTCGAGATGTCCCGCGAAGGCGAAATGGGGGCTGCCCGAGCCGCGGGTGGCGAACATGTTCTCGACCTCCCCGGCCACGAATCGGTGGACCTCGAAGCCCAGCGGCTTCAGCGCGCGCTCGAGGACGTCGAACACCGCGCCGCCGGCGGGCGTGATGCTGGGGCAGGCGATCAAAGCCGACGCAAGCTCGACCGGATCGATGGAACTGCTCATGGCAGCGGCCTATACCGCATTCGCTCATCCTGAGTAGCCGCTGAGCGAAGCCGAAGCGGCGTATCGAAGGCCCGCCCTTCGATACGGGCCTTCGCCAGGCTCAGTCCCTGCTCAGGATGAGCGGATACCAGCCGGAGGACCGTCATGCCCAAGCTCGATCTCGGCTCCTTTCCGCAGAGCAACGCCACCGGCTACCCCTCGCCCTGGCGGGAGGAGATGGCGAAGCGCCTTTGCCGCCGCCTCGG
>DASVTA010000046.1:0-11048 GCA_036387815.1 Allosphingosinicella sp. | reverse complement strand
AACTTCCAGGCGACCAGCCCCGCCGACCGCGCCTTCGAGATCGTCGAGGCGGGCGGGCTGCTGTCGATCAAGGGCCACATCATCAAGGATTGCTGCGGCCATATCGCGCTCGACGGGATCGACCCGCTCTACTGCAATTATCTCGACACTTTGCTCACCGCCCTCGACGAGCGCTACGGAGATTCGATCTGGTGGACCAGCATGGGCGAGATCGCCGGGGGCCGCGGCTTGAACATCGAGCCCGCGCCCGCACACGAGGACGAGCGTTACCTCCAGGCGCTTCAAAGCTGCTTCGGCGGCTGGGGCGGGCGGACCGAGTTCGACTGGTATTTCCGCCGTCCCTTCGCAGGCGCGGTCGCCGACCGCTTCGTCGTCACGGACGAAGGGGAATGGATCGCCGGTTCAGCCGTGAGCTGGCGCAAGCTCGCGAATCCGGACGGAACGGAGCGAAGGGTGGGGATCATGACCGGCTCCTGGACCCTTCCGGCGGCCCGCGGGCGCGGCTGCTTCAGCGCGATCATCGAGCACAGCCGGCAGCTTTGCGTCGAGCGCGGCGCCGACTGGCTGCTCGCCTTCGTCACCCGGGACAATCCCAGCCGCCGCCAGCTGGAGCGGGCCGGCTCGCTGATGATCCCGACCGACTATCTGTGGAGCGAGGAGGGTGCCGAGGCGCCCGCCGCCGCCGCCGGGACCCGCTCGATCGAAGCCGGGCCGCCGCTTCTGGAGGCGCTCTGGAGGCGGCATGCACGGCTCGACCGCGGGCGGATGCGCTTCCTCTACGAAGATCCCCAGGCCTGGGCGGGCCAGCTGGTCGATCGCCCGCTGCCGACGGACCTGCTGGAGGCGGAGGGCCTGGGCGAGGTGCTGGTCGAGCGCCACGCCGTCTTCGACCGGATTCTCGCGAGCGTCCCGCTGACGACGGAAGGGCGGCTGGAGCTGGCGCGGTCGGTCTGGGCGCGGGCGCTTTCCGCCGGCCGCCGCTTCTTCGCCTTCACCAGCCGGCCTGACGAAGCCGAAGCCTTGCGCGCTGCCTTGAGCCTCGGCGGAATTCCGGGCTTCATCACCTTGCTTCCGGCGGCGGCGGCGATGCCTGAGGCAGGCCGCGCCTGGTCGGTGGAAAGCGGCGATCGGGTTTGAGCCTCATTCCTCCACTGCATTTGCAGGGGAGGGGGACCATGCGAAGCATGGTGGAGGGGCCTTTCTGCCTCCGAAGAACCCCTCCACCGCGCTTCGCGCGGTCCCCCTCCCCCGGAAATCCGGGGGAGGATTTCCTCAGAGCAGCTCCACCTCGCGCGCCCGAACCACCACCTCGTCCTGCCGGAACCGTCGCTCCAGCTCCGTCCGGTAGCCGCGCCACCAGCCCCGGTCGAGCCAGTCGGCCATCACTTCCAGGATGATGATGTCGTCGCGGTCGGGCTCGCCCTCACCCTCCTTCCAAAGCCCTTCGGCGGGATTGCGGGTGAAGGCGGTGACTCCCCCGAAATGCTCGACCAGCTCGTCGCGCACAGCCGCGAACAGCTCCGCCGCGAACGGCTTTGCGTCATTGTCCGCGAGCGGGAGCAGGATCTCGATGAGGTGCACGAAGGTGCGAACGCGCCGGCCCTCCCCAGGTTCATCGGCCGCGCCTCATTGACTAACCTGTGTTTAGAATCGGTTCGGCGCGGCGAAGCCTCGCTTCGGTGGCTTCTGGCGCCGCGCCGCCGCCCCGGAGGGAACGCCGCCGCACCCGAGCCATTGAGCCGCCGACCGCAGCACACGGACAATCGCAGAGGAAGAAACAAGCCGGGATCTCGTGATCCGGCTCCCGGGGAGGCATGCGCCTTCGCCGAGCGCGGCTGCAGGGACGAAGCGGCGGGGACAATCAACCACCCAGTGAGGAGTAAGCTTATGTCGCGTACCGTAACCGCCATGTTCGACAGCCGCAGCCAGGCCGAGGCCGCCCGCGAGCGGCTCACCCAATCGCGCATCGACGCCGACGACGTTCGCATCGTCGACCAGAGCTCATCCGCTTCGTCCTCGGGTGAGTCCGGCGAAGGGCAGGGCCTGTGGTCGGCGATCAAGTCCGCCTTCATCCCGCCCGAGGACAGCCACAGCTACGAGGAAGGCATGCGCCGCGGCGGCTACCTGCTTTGCGCCCGCGTCGACGGGGATTGCGCCGACGAGGCGATCCGGATCCTCGACGAGAGCGACAGCGTCGATTTCGAGGAGCGCGAGAACAGCTGGCGAAGCGAAGGCTGGAGCCCGTACCAGGCGACCGCCGGCTCCGGCGGCTTCCAGCAGAACCAGGAGAGCCGGCAGAGCGACCGCACCGTAGCCGAGGAGCGGATCCCGATCGTCGAGGAAGAACTTCGGATCGGCAAGCGCGAGGTGACTCGCGGCGGCGCCCGGGTCCGCTCCTACGTCCAGGAGACTCCGGTCAGCGAGCAGGTCAATCTGCGCGAAGAGCATGTCAGCGTCGAGCGCCGGCCGGTGGACCGCGAGGTCAGCCCGTCCGACCTTCAGGGCGACATGATGCAGGATCGCCAGATCGAAATGACGGAGACGGCCGAGGAGGCCGTGGTCGGCAAGGAGGCACGGGTCCGCGAGGAGCTGGTCGTCCGCAAGACCGCCGAGGAGCGGACCGAGCAGGTCGAGGACACCGTCCGCCATACCGAGGTCGAAGTCGACGAAGGCGTGCGCGAGACCGCCGGGCGCTCGGCCTTCGGAAGCTTCGGCGGCACTCCGAAGAACGACGATCAGGAGGAGCGCTCGCGCAGCGACAGCTTCGAGGACACCGGCAAGGGCAGCTATTGATCGGCTTTTAGTAGCGCACACCGGAAAGGGCGGTCCCTCGGGGCCGCCCTTTTCACGTCCGCCGCCTTTGCGTCATCCCGGCGAAAGCCGGGACCTCGGGGAGGCCCGCCGAGACTTCTTTTCACGAGGTCCCGGCTTTCGCCGGGATGACGAGGTGGCCGATTCCCGCTTCCGCCCCGGCCTCGAACCGCCTATGCGCGCTCGTCCCCGGGGGACCGCGCGAACGCGGTTGAGAGGCAGCTATGGGTTCCCGTGAAAGTAATACTTTCATGGGGCCCGACACCGCTGCGACCCGTCGAACCTGATCCGGCTGACACCGGCGTAGGGAGGGAGCGCGGGTCATCCGCTCTCCGTCCGTCCTTTGGAGAGCGACACATGGCCGACGCACCCGCACGCACCGAGCTCAAAGTCACCACCGGCCCGATCCGTGGCTCCCGCAAGGTCCACGTCGGCCCGCTCGGAGTCGCGATGCGCGAGATCCACCTTGAGCCCGGCTGCGGCGAACCTCCCCTGCGCGTCTACGACCCGTCCGGCCCCTATACGGACGGCGAAGCCCGGATCGACATCATGGCCGGCCTTCCCGAGCTTCGCCGGGACTGGATCCGCGCCCGCGGCGACGTCGAGGAAGTCGCTCAGCGCGAGGTGAAGCCCGAGGACAACGGCCAGCTCGGCCCCGACCGCTCCGGAGGCGTCCAGCCCTTCCCCAACGTCCGCAAGACCGTTCTTCGCGCCAGGCCCGGCGCCAACGTCAGCCAGATGCATTACGCCAGGAAAGGCATCGTCACGCCCGAGATGGAATATGTCGCCGTCCGCGAGAATCTCGGGCGCGAGCAGCGCGCCGAGGCCCTGCTTCGCGACGGCCAGGATTTCGGCGCCTCCATTCCGGATTACGTCACCCCCGAATTCGTGCGCGACGAGGTGGCGAGGGGCCGCGCCATCATCCCCAACAACATCAACCACCCCGAAAGCGAGCCGATGGCGATCGGCCGCAACTTCCTGGTCAAGATCAACGCCAATATCGGCAACAGCGCGGTCGCCTCGGACGTCGCTGCCGAAGTGGACAAGATGGTCTGGTCGATCCGCTGGGGCGCCGACACGGTCATGGACCTCTCCACCGGCCGCAACATCCACGACACCCGCGAATGGATCATCCGCAACAGCCCCGTCCCCATCGGCACCGTCCCCATCTACCAGGCGCTGGAGAAGGTCGGCGGAGTCGCGGAGAACCTGAGCTGGGAGATCTACCGCGACACCCTGATCGAGCAGGCCGAGCAGGGCGTCGACTATTTCACCATCCACGCCGGAGTCCGCCTCCCCTACATCCCGATGACGGCGAAGCGAGTCACCGGCATCGTCTCGCGCGGCGGCTCGATCATGGCCAAATGGTGCCTCAGCCACCACAAGGAGAGCTTCCTCTACACCCGCTTCGAGGAGATCTGCGAGATCATGAAGGCGTACGACATCGCCTTCAGCCTCGGCGACGGCCTGCGCCCCGGCTCCATCGCCGACGCCAACGACGAGGCCCAGTTCGCCGAGCTCCATACCCTTGGCGAGCTCACCAAGATCGCCTGGAAGCATGACGTCCAGGTCATGATCGAAGGCCCGGGCCACGTGCCGATGCACAAGATCAAGGAGAACATGACCAAGCAGCTCGAGGCGTGCGAGGAGGCGCCCTTCTACACGCTCGGGCCGCTGACCACCGACATCGCGCCCGGCTACGACCATATCACGTCCGCGATCGGCGCCGCCATGATCGGCTGGTTCGGAACCGCGATGCTCTGCTACGTCACCCCCAAGGAGCATCTCGGCCTCCCCGACCGCGACGACGTCAAGGTAGGCGTCGTCACCTACAAGCTCGCCGCCCACGCGGCCGATCTCGCCAAGGGCCACCCCGCCGCGAAGATGCGCGACGACGCCGTCAGCCGCGCCCGCTACGAATTCCGCTGGCGCGACCAGTTCAACCTCTCGCTCGACCCGGATACGGCGGAGCAATATCACGACCAGACCTTGCCGGCGGAAGGCGCCAAGACCGCGCATTTCTGCTCGATGTGCGGCCCGAAATTCTGCAGCATGAAAATCACCGCCGAAGTCCGCGAATTCGCCGCAAGACAGAACCAGCCAGCCGACGCCTTCCTGGCGGCCAACCTCTCTCCCCTTGCGGAGGAGAGCGACTCAGCAAAGCTGAGCGGCGAGAGGGTTCGCCTCGCCGAAGCCGAGGCGGAAGCCGGCATGGCCGAAATGAGTGAAAAATTCAGGGACAAGGGCGGCGAAATCTATCTCCCAGTGGCTGATTGATGCCCTTACGGTGATCGTAATGTCATCCGACTGTTAACTTGGTCATGTGCTATTTGCATGCACACCTCCTTAAGTGTAAAAGTGAAAGCTTGAACGCGACTTGGAGGGCAACATCATGCATAAACTCCCGGCTTTAGCTTCAGTTTTGGCACTAATCTTGTTTAACGTGGCGGCTTCGGAGCGCGCCTCTGCTCAGTCGGGGTGCATTCGACAGACAATGATGAATCAAGATTACTGCGGTTCGGAAGCTTCCAGGCTGTCACGTCTCGCTCCGGAGAGGCCTATCGGAAACTTCAGAGCCGCCTGCGCTGCGCATGATCAGTGCTACGCGTCCGGCGGTGAAAAAGTTGTCCGCCTCATGGAGGATCGATATCGGATGTCGTTGCTGCGAGTGACACCTGCGCAACGCAATGAGTTCAAAACTGAGATGCGAGGAATGAAGGCCGACTGCGACATACGTTTTCGAGAGGACATGGGGGCGGCCTGCGACCGCGTACCACTTGGCACCCGCACAGCGTGCAGGACGGCTGCAAATATCTACCTGCTTGCAGTGGCAGCGGGTGCCACTCGCGCCTTCAATCAAGCTGTCGATTCCGCGCTCGACTGTCGATCACGCTGATCCCGCGCACCCGGAAAAGGGGCGAGCACGGGCAGGCAGATCGGGCACCAGCCCGGTCTTCGAAGATCTCTACCGAAACCCGCGGGATCTGGTGCAGTTCGCCTGAGGCCGAGCGAAGGGGCCCCGAGGCGCGAAGGGCGACCGCCCGCCGCCCATGCAGGCGCCCGGTTTGCAAGCGGCCGAGGCCATGTTAGCCTGCGGGGCGAATGGGGAAACGGCTCGGGGGGGCGCATGATCTTTTTACGGAGGGACGGGGCGGATTACGCCCTGGCCTTGGCCGCGGCGCTGCTGCTGCTCGCCGGCTGCAGCCGCAAGGAGCCCGACACCGCCGACGTGGAGCAGAGCATAAGCGGCTCCGTCCCCGGCTATGCCGTCAAGGACTTGAAGTGCGAGTCCTTTGCCGATCGTAACCAGGAGGCGGCCGGCCGGACCAGCTGCCGCGGCACGGTGGTGCTGGACCAGGAACTCTACCGGACGATGCCGCCGGGGAGCCTGCAGGCGCTGCTGGTTGACGCCGGCATACCGCCGGAAGGGGCCTCCTTCTTCGCCGGCCGGCACCCGCAGACGATCTATCTGTTGAATGCGCGCAAGGGTGACGAAGGGCCCCTTCTCGCCGAATGCAGCTATATGGGCAACGTCGACGGCTGGCAGATCAGCTGCGATCCGTCCTACAACCGGTTCCTCGGGGAGCCTCTTGGGGCACTCGGCGACGGGCCGGTGGTCAAGGACTCGCCCGAATATCGAACCTACGTCGAACGCGTGCTGACCGATTATCGCGCGGTCGACGCGGCCTATCTGGCCCTGAAGCGCCACGTCGAAGGCTTCTTCTCGAGCGGCAAGACCGTCTCCGTCGTCAACCGCTTTGCTGGCGACGGTCCGGTGATGAGGTTCAAGCTGGCCGCGCCCATCTCCTGGTCGGGGGAGCGCGGCTTCCTTGGCTACCAGTCCAAGTTCCGGATCGAGACCAAATATCAGGACCTCAGAAGCGAGGATCGCACATTCTGCGGCTACGGCCACGGGACGCCGCCTGACGACCTCCTGCTCGAGGGGGACATAAGCGGAAGCACGAGAAGTGAGCTGGAGCAGGGCGGCGGCCTCTTCACCGCTCATGTCGAGATTTTCGAGCGGACTCGGCTGTTCAACAACGGCTATAGCGGCTGCGGCAACCGGCTCCCTTGGAATGGTGAGTCTTGGGGCAAGGAACGCGGCCTCGAGATCAGGTCGCCCTGATTTCCGCGCCGCGTGTGGAGCAGGACAAGCGCCGCGTGCTCGTCGCGCGCGCCGTGCCAAGTGAGAACCGCGGCACCCTCCTGCTCGCCGGAGCAGGAGGCCCTCAGAACGGAGGCACCGCTCCGATGGCCGGGAATTCGGCAAGGCGCCGGAATGCCGCTTCCACCGAATCGAGATCGGCCCGAGCCCTGCCGCTCAGCTCAAGCCGCATCCTTGCTCCCGTCCCTGAGCCCGGCGCGCAGCTCCGCCAGATACTCGAAGTCGCGGATATAGTCGCTGGTGCTGCTGTAGCGCCCCTCGGCCCGAAATCCATGATCACCGTCTCCGCTCCAGTTGGACCCGCCGCGTTCACAGATCCCGGCCTTCGCCAGGATGACGGATGTGTCAGCCTAAGACGATCACGCTGGCTGCCTCACCCATGCACCGTCTCCCCCCGCTCCAGCATCGCCACGAACTCCGCGATCTTCCGCGCCCGCGTCTCCGGCTTCTTCACCGCGCCGACCCGGTAGAGCACCGCATACCGATTGGCGCCCTTGAGCGTCGCGAAGAAGGCCCCCGCCTTCGGGCTGGCGTCCAGCGCCGCCTGCAGATCCTCCGGAACGTCGGCCCGGCTCTGCGGCGCATAGGCCGCGGCCCAGCGGCCGTCCGCCTTGGCCGCCTCCATCTCCCTCAGGCCCGCCGGCCGCATCCGCCCGGCCGCCGCCAGTTCCTCGGCGCGCCTGGCGTTCACCTGCGACCATTTGCTGCGCGGCTTCCTCGGCGTGAAGCGGACCAGCCAGCTTTGCGCGTCATATCTGTCCAGCTGGCCGTCGATCCAGCCGTTGCACAGAGCGGCGTCGATCGCCTCCGGCTTGGAGACGCCGGCGATCCCGGACCCCTTCTTGAAAAGCCTCAGCCACAGGCCGCCGCTCGACGGCCCCTGCGCAGACAGCCATTCATCGAAGGCCTGCCGGTCCCCGAAGGACAGGATCGGCAACCCTTTCCGAGTTTCGCTCATCGGCTCAAACCCCAAACCCCCGATATATCACGGCCGAGTGGACCGGCCCTTCACCGCCTCGCCCGGGTGAATTTACGGGACCGCATACAATCCAGGAATCACTCCGCAGATGCGCGTTTCGCGCCCGCCGCTCATGGACGGGGTCGCGATAAAGTCGCTGGTGCCGGTATAGCGCCCCCGGGCGGCGCTTGTGAACGGAAGCGTTTTGAGCAATCCCTGGCGGGTGGAGCATGCCATCCCGTTCGCGCCGGGCCTCGATGCCCATTGGCCGGGGCCGCCGGTCGCCGTGGATCGCCTCAGGGCGGCGGTCGAAGACTCCTGGGATCACCGCACCGCCTATCTCGGCCTCACCCGCCCCGGCAACCGGGCCTTCGGCCAATGCTACCCCACGTCCCGGGTCGTGCAATTCTTCTATCCTGAGATGGAGATCGCGCGCGGCGAGGTGTGGACCGGTTCGGGCGCCGAATGCCATTTCTGGAACGTCCGCGGCTCCGGCGACGGCGCCGAGTGGATCGACCTCAGCTGGAAGCAATTTCCTCCCGGCTCGGCCGTTCGGCGGTTCGAGCTGCTCGATCGCCAGTCCCTGGGCGACAGCCCGCCGACCCTGGCCCGCTGCGAGCTCCTGCTTCGGCGCGTGCTCGCCCACTTCGATTGACGCCGCCCCTCTGATCGGTGACGGTTTGCGCGCTCCACGAAGGAACAGCCGATGAATTCAGCCGCAGCGATCCTCGCTCTGCTTGCTCTCGCCGCGCCGGCGCAGGGCGATTCGCTCAAGCGGCTCGATCGCGGCTGCGAGACGGTGCAGAAGGCCTATCCGCTGCTGATGCTGACCGTGATGGGAGAGGGGCCGATGGATTGCGGCACCCATACCGGCGAATATGTCGATTGCGACGCCGGCGACTCGCCCGAGGAAGCGGCGAAGCAGGCCAAGCGGCTGGAGATCCGCAAGCGTCAGGAGGCGGCGTTCAAAGTCGCAAGCGAGGCCTGCGACCTCTATACCGCCAACCGCAAGCTGGAATCGGCACAGCGCGCCGCGGCGGCCGGCCTGGCCCTGGCCCGCCAGGTGGGGACGGATCTTCCCGAGGAGCTCACGGAGAGTCCGGCCGCCCCCAAGGCGGAGTGAGCCGCCGGAAGAAATCCGGGACGACCGCGAGGTAGCGCGCGGGCGCGTGGAGGAAAGGCCCTCCAAAGGCCCAGGTTCCTTGCGTCTGTTCAAACCGCGCCGCCCCCTATATCCTCCCGGTTCCGCCTCCTGAGCGATGGAGCGTTCGACATGGTTCTCGCCGGCCCGCTGCTTGCCGCTTTCGCCTTCTCGGCCCCCGCCGCCGAACCGCCCCGGCCCGCCCGGCCCGACGAGATCGTCGTCACCGGCAATCGCGACGCCGAGCGCGAAGTGAGGGATTTCGTCCGAGCGCTGGCTCCGGGCTCGCCCTTGGGGCAGCTGAGCCGCTTCGAATGGGAGGTCTGCCCGGTCGCGGTCGGAGTCCCTCCAAGCCAGAAGCAGGCGCTCGCCCGGCGGATCCGCCAGGTCGCCCAGGCCGCCGGAATCAAGCTCGCCGCCGCCGGTTGCAGCCCCAACGTCCTGCTCGTCGTCGCGTCCGACAAGAAGGCTTTCATCGAGGCGCTCGCCAAGCGCCACCCCGATTATATCGGCAGCATGCCGCGGCGCGCGTTCCGCCGCCTCGTCTCCCAACCCGGCCCCGCCGCCGCCTGGCAGGTGGACGGTCCGCTGCTCAACGCCGACGGCCAGCCGATCGGCGCCGCCCGCCTGACGGGCTCGCGCTTCGACGCCGACGCCGACGCCACCCTCTATATCAACGACACCACCCGCACGACCACCCGCGTGAGCGCCGGCGCCCGCCCGCATTTCACCGCCGCCGTCGTCGTCGTGGAGGGCAAGGCGCTGGACGGCCTGACCACGACCCAGCTCGCAGATTATGCGGCCATGCGCGCCTTCGCCCAGACGGATCCCTCGCGCCTCAAGCCTGGCGCCCCGCCCACCATCCTCAAGATCCTCGACGCCCCCATGGGCAGCGAAGTCCCGCTCACCCTCACCCCCCGCGACCTCGGCTTCCTCCGGGGCCTCTACTCGGCAAAGGAAAACCTCTTCGCCGGGTCGCAGCGCGGGGTGATCCGAAAGGCGATCAAGGAACAGATGCGAGGGGAGGGGGAAGAGTGAGGCTACGGCTGGGACAATGTCTTCATCGGGCTCCTGATGCGGCGCGTGGTCGCGCACCTTGCCATGGCCGAACCCGCGCCGACGGGAGGAGCAGCCTTCCGCGGCTTGGCCGCTCCGCGAACGGCGCTTGAACGCCCGCCATGAGCGAAAACGCCGCCAAGGGCCCCGCCTCCTACTTCCCGTCGATCGAAAAGAAATACGGGCGCCCGATCGCCGAGTGGAAGGCGCTGCTGCGCGCTCGTCCGCCGGCGAAGCATATGGAGCTGGTGGCGTGGCTGAAGGAGGAGCACGGCATGGGCCATGGCCACGCCAGCGCCCTGGTCGCGCACACGCTCGCCGAGGATAAGGGCTGAACCTTCCGAGCGGGTGAGGCGGATTAGCAAATCCGGCCCTTTCGCCGCCGCGCGGATCCTATCATGGTGCTCCACCCCCCCCGCTGAAGGAAAGCCGATGCACCGCTCCGCCCACGCCGCCCTCCTCGCCGCGGCATTGCTGCTCTGTCCGGCCGCGGCCCTCGCCCAAAGCGGTCCTCCAGCAGGGGAATCGGAGGAGATCGTCGTCACCGGTCAGCGCGACGTCGACAGCCAGGTGCGAGACTTCGTCGGCGCACTGACCCAGGCCCCGCCGCGGGGCCAGCTCAGCCGGTTCGAGCGCAGCCTTTGCCCGGCCGCCTTCGGGCTCTCGGAAAGCGGCAAGCAGGCGGTGACCCGCCGGCTTCGGCAGGTCGCCCGCGCCGTCGGCATCGAGGTCGGCAAGGCCGGCTGCGTCCCCAACGCGCTCGTGCTCGTGACCGGCGACAAGCCGGCGCTGATGCAGGGCCTTGCGCGGCGCTATCCCCATTTCTTCACCACCGTTTCGCGCGGCGAGATGCGCCGGCTGATGAAGGGGGAAGGTCCCGCCGCGGCCTGGCAGATGCAGGGCCCGATGCTGAACGC
>DASVTA010000045.1:0-5309 GCA_036387815.1 Allosphingosinicella sp. | reverse complement strand
CGGTCCCGAGGTCTCCTTGATGTCCAAATCGGGCAAGCCGCTCGGCCGCTACTTCCCCGAGGTGGTGGACGCCGTGCTGGGGATGGAGGCGGACCGGGTGGTGCTCGACGGCGAGCTCATCATCCCGGTGGACGGCGCGCTCTCCTTCGACGCGCTCCAGCTCCGGCTTCACCCGGCCGAGAGCCGGGTCAACAAGCTCGCCCGCGAAACCCCGGCCCAACTGATGCTGTTCGACCTGCTCTTCTCGAAGGAGACGAGCTATCTGGAGGCGCCGCTGGAGCTGCGCCGCCGAAGCCTCGAGATCATCTACGCCGCAGAGCAGCATGACGACCTTCTGCTTTCGCCCTGCACCACGGACCGTTCCGTCGCGCAAGGGTGGCTCGATCAGGTCGGCGCCGCCCTTGACGGAGTGATCGCCAAGCGGATCGACGGACGGTACGAAGCGGGCGAGCGGGCCATGTTCAAGATCAAGGCGATGCGCACGGCGGACTGCGTCGTCGGCGGCTTCCGCTACGGCACTAAAACCAGGGAGGTGGCCTCGCTTCTTCTCGGCCTCTACGACGAGGCGGGGTTGCTCCACCATGTCGGCTTCACTTCCTCCATCCCCGCGGATGAGAAAGCGGCTCTGACGGAGCGGCTCGAGGCGCTGGTCGAGGCGCCCGGCTTCACCGGCGATGCGCCCGGCGGCCCGAGCCGCTGGTCGACCGAGCGCACCGGCGAGTGGCAGCCCTTGAGGCCGGAGCTGATCGCGGAGGTGCGCTACGACCATGTCACCGGCCGCCGCTTCCGCCACGGCACCAAATTCCTTCGCTGGCGGCCCGACAAGGCTCGGTCCCAGTGCCGGATGGACCAGCTCCAGCCCGAGGCCGCCGCGGACATGCTGGCCGCCCAACTGAAGGGGGCGTCATGAAGCCGGAACGGACGGTCGAGGGGGTGAGGCTGAGCAACCCCGACAAGATACTCTATCCCGAGCAGGGCATCACCAAGGGCCAGCTCGCAGACTATTACGTAGCGGTCGCGGACCGGATCCTTCCCCACATCGCCTTTCGTCCGGTGACGATGGTACGCTGCCCGACGGGGGAGGGGACGAAATGCTTCTACCAGCGCCATGCCGGTTCGGGCGTCCTCGAGCAGCTTCACGAGGTGACCATCCCCGGCTTCGACGAGCCCTATCTCTACATTTCCGATGCCCCCGGGCTGGTCGCGATGGTCCAGATGGGGGTTCTGGAAATGCATCCCTGGGGCGTGAGGATCGAGGCCCCCGACCGTGCCGACCGGATCGTCTTCGATCTCGATCCCGCGGAGGGACTCGGGTTCGAGGCGGTGATCGAGGCGGCGAGGGAGGTGCGGGACCGGCTGAAGGCGCTCGGCCTCGTCAGCTTCGTCAAGACGACCGGCGGCAAGGGCCTTCACGTGGTCGTGCCGGTCGAGGCGACGGCGCCCTGGAAGGAAGTGAAGAGCTTCGCCAAAGGCGTCTCCGCCGAAATGGCCGCGGATTCACCGGACAAATATCTGACCAAGATCTCCAAGGCCGATCGGGTGGGCCGGATCTTCATCGACTATCTTCGTAACGACCCGACCTCCACCGCGGTGGCCCCTTATTCGACCCGCTCCCGCAAGGGCGCCCCGGTGGCGATGCCGATCCGCTGGGACCAGGTTAAGGCCGGGCTCGATCCCTGCCACTATACGGTGGAGACGGTGCCCGCGCTCATCGCCCGGCAGAAGAGCGATCCCTGGGCGGACATGTTCGAAGTGAGGCAGGCGCTGCCGCAAGGGCCGCGAGGCTAGTTCCTCCCCGAGCTTGCTCGGGGAGGGGGACCGCGCGAAGCGCGGTGGAGGGGAAATCGGGACTCAGCCTTGCCCCTCCACCACGACGCTTCGCGCCGCGGTCCCCCTCCCCGAGGCAAGCTCGGGGAGGAACTGGTATCCGGGGCCTCGTCTTCTTATCTCCCGCTCACATGAAAAGGAGTGACGAAATGGCGCAAGAGCAGGCGATCCTGGCGGGCGGGTGCTTCTGGTGCACCGAGGCGGTGTTCAACGACGTCATCGGCGTGACCAGGGTGGAGAGCGGCTATATCGGCGGCCAGGTCCCCAACCCGACCTACAAGGCGGTGTGCGGCGGCGGCACCGGCCATGCCGAGGCGATCCGGCTCACCTTCGATCCGGACGTCATCTCCTATGACGAGATACTCGACCTCTTCTTCGCCACCCACGACCCCACCCAGCTCAATCGCCAGGGCAACGATATCGGCACCCAGTATCGCTCCGCCGTTTTCCCGCTCTCCCCGGATCAGGAGGAAGCGGTCCACCGCGCTGTCGAGCGGGCGCGGGCGGACTGGCCGGCGCCCATCGTCACCACCGTCGAGCCGGCTTCCCAATGGTGGCCCGCCGAAGACTATCACCAGGATTATTGGGCGGGCGAAGGCCAGCGCAATCCCTATTGCCTCGCCGTCATCCCGCCCAAGCTCAAGAAGCTGCGCAAGAGCTTCGCTCACCGCGTGAAGAGCGAGGGTGCGGGTGTGGCCTGACGGCGGCCCCGCCGTTGCCGCGGCGGTGTGCTTCCCCGCCAGCCGAACGGGCGGCCCTGCCGAGATCCTATACGGAATTTTCCAATAAAATATGCGAAAAACAATTGTCCACCAGAGGCTTCTGTGTAACTCAGCGTGACCGGCAGCAGCGGGGGCTGCCGACTCAGAGGGGGACATTTGATGAAACGACTTCTTACCGTTTGCGGCCTTGCGGCCGCTACGATGCTGCTGCCTGCGTGCGCCACCGTTACCCGTGGAACGTCGCAGAAATATGTGATCGAATCGGAGCCGCCGCAGGCCGACGTGGCGCTGTCCACGGGCCAGAAATGCGTCACTCCGTGCAAGCTCAAGCTCAAGCGCAAGCACGGCTTCACGGCCACCTTCAACAAGCCGGGCTATGCGCAGCAGGAGGCTCAGGTGAAGAGCAAGTTCTCCGGCGGCGGCGCGGCCGCGGGCGCGGGCAACATCCTTGCCGGCGGAGTCATCGGAGCGGTCGTCGACGGCACGAACGGCTCCTTGAACAACCTGACGCCCAATCCGCTGATGGTCACCCTGGTGCCGCTCGCGGACGGCCAGACCAGCGAGGCCACGACGGCGATGGACGCTCCGGCTTCGGCCGGGAGCTCGGAAACCGCTCAGCCCAACCCGCAGCTGTAAAGCTCGGCCGGTCGTCATCGGGAAAGGGCGGCTTCGGCCGCCCTTTTCTATTCGGCGCGGGGCGCCGCGGCCCGGCGGAGCCGGTCGTTGATCGCCAGGCCGATCCCGCGGTTCGGGATCGGCGCGACCGCGATCCGCGGGTGAGGCCCGGCATCGGCGCGGTGGAGGGCGTCGAACAGGCCGGCGGCGGCTTCCGTGAGGTTGCCGGAGGACGAAAGGTTGTCGTCGCCCGGGACCTCGCCGAATCCGATCAGCCATTCGCCGGGACAGGCTGAAGTCGCCTCGATGCGGAGCGGCTTGGCGGGAGCGTAGTGGCTGGCGAGTTGACCGGGCGCTTCGACCCTCCCCTCCCTGGAAGGGAGGGGCCGGGGGTGGGTAGGCGAGCGTAGCGAGACTTTCCGGACGTCGGAGTTTCGGCCGCCTTCGGCGGACCCACCCCCCTCCCCTCCCTTCCAGGGAGGGGGGAGCGCGGTCTCCACGTCGTGCAGGCCGATCGGCCCCGGCCTGAGCAGCCTCACCTTCCCGTCCTCGACCGCGACGATCGTCGATTCCAGTCCGCGCTCGGTCGGGCCCCCGTCGAGGATCATCGCGATCCGACCGCCGAGGCTGGCGAGGACATGCTCGGCTCGGGTCGGGCTGATCGAGCCGCTGGCATTGGCCGACGGAGCGGCAAGGGGCCGGCCGGTCTCGGCCAGGAGCGCCTGCATTGCCGGATGGGCGGGGCAGCGCAGTGCAACGGTGCCGAGGCCTGCGGTGACCGCGGCGGCCAGCCCGCTGTCTTCGCGCAGCGGAACGACGAGGGTGAGCGCCCCCGGCCAGAAGGCGGCCGCGAAGGCCCGGGCGGAGCTCGAGAAGATGCCCAGCCGCTCGGCGTCCGCGAGATCCTTCACATGAACGATGAGCGGGTTGAAGGAAGGCCTGCCCTTGGCGGCATAGATCCGCTCGACCGCGTCTCCATTGGTCGCGTCGGCGGCGAGGCCGTAGACGGTCTCGGTCGGCACCGCCACCGGCTCACCGGTGCGGATCAGGCGCGCCGCTTCGGCCAGGGAGTCGGCGCCGAACGGCACGACAAGGGTGTTTTGCGCGCTCACGCCCCCGCGCTATAGCCCCCGTTCCAGCAGCGCAACGGCCCCCCCCCCGAGGAGACCTATGACCTACACGCCTCCAGTCGCCGATCAGCGCTTCGTGCTCAGGCACATCGTGGGCATAGACGAACTCGGGGGTGAGGCGACGCCCGACGTCGTGGACGCGATCCTCGAAGGGGCCGGAGCGTTCGCCGCGGGCGAGTTCGCGCCGCTCAACCGCGTCGGGGATCAGGTCGGTGCGAAATGGTCCGCCGACGGCGTGGCGATGCCTCCCGGCTTCCGCGAGGCCTATCGGGCCTATGTCGAGGGCGGGTGGGGGACTCTCGCCGGACCTCCCGAGCAGGGCGGGCAGGGCCTTCCGCTCGTCCTCGCCACCGTCGTGATGGAGGATCTGGGCTCGGCGAACATGGCCTTCTCGCTGGTGACGATGCTGAGCGCCGGCGCGGTCGAGGCGCTTAGGCATCACGGCTCGCCGGAGATGCAGGCGCAGTGGCTGCCGAAGCTGGTGACCGGCGAATGGACCGGCACCATGAACCTCACGGAGCCGCAGGCGGGCTCCGACGTCGGAGCGCTCAAGACCAAGGCCGAGCCGGCCGGCGACGGCAGCTGGCGGATCAGCGGGCAGAAGATATTTATCACGTTCGGCGATCACGACCTCGCCGAGAACGTCGTCCACCTGGTGCTCGCCCGCACGCCCGGGGCGCCGCCGGGGACGAAGGGGATCTCGCTGTTCCTCGTGCCCAAGGTCCTCCCCGACGGGACGGTGAACGACCTGCGCTGCGTCTCCATCGAGCACAAGCTGGGGATCCACGCATCGCCGACCTGCGTGATGGCTTTCGGCGACGGCGGCGATTGCCGGGGCTGGCTGATCGGGGAGGAGATGGCCGGAATGCGGGCGATGTTCACGATGATGAACAACGCGCGGCTCAACGTCGGACTGCAGGGCGTATCGATCGGCGAACGCGCGACCCAGGCCGCGTTCGCTTATGCCCGGCAGCGCGTCCAGGGCGCCCGGGAGGGGCGGCCCGCGCCGATCGCG
>DASVTA010000044.1:0-5788 GCA_036387815.1 Allosphingosinicella sp. | reverse complement strand
GGGCCGGGCGCTGCCCTGGCTCGACGCCGTCGGGATCGCCGCTTACGCCACCTACGGCGCCGCCAAGGGTCTCGCGTTCGGGCTGGCTCCAATCCCGGCCGTGGCGATGGGGGTGCTCACCGCCTGCCTCGGAGGAATCATTCGCGACGTGCTCGCCGCAGAGCCGTCGATCCTGATGCGGCCGGAGCTCTATGTGACGGCCGCCGCCTTGTCCGCGGCCTTGATGGTCGGGCTTATGCTGGCGGGCGTTCCGGCGGCGATGGCTGGCCTGGTCGCGGCCTGCGCGGGCTTCGCTCTTCGCGCCGGCGCGATCCATTTTGGCTGGAAGCTCCCCGCCTACAGCCGAAAGGCCGATTAGCCATCTGCGAGGGAGGACTCAAGGAAGCGCGCCGAAGCCGCGAACCAGCGGTTCGGCGGGCGGAGTTCGCGCCGGCGCCAGAGCGCGCTGCCATAGCCCAACGTCGTGCCAGGCGCCGAGCTTCCAGCCGACCTGCCGGTAAATCCCCGCGGCCGCGAAGCCGAGCCGCTCGTGCAGCCGGACGCTCGGCTCGTTCGGCAAAGTGATTGCGGCGATCGCCTGGGTGAAGCCCTGCGCTTCGAGCGTGGCGATCAAGGGCTCGTACAGCCGCCGCCCGAGGCCGCGGCCGGCGGCGCCGGAGCGCAGGTAGACGCTGGTTTCGACGGTGAAGCGGTAGGCGGGCCGGTCCCGGAACCTCGCGCCATGGGCATAGCCGAGAAGGGTCCCGTCCTCCGTTTCGGCGACGAGCCAGGGATAAAGCTCGCCGCCGGCTTCGATCCGGGCGAGCATCGCCTCCTCGCCGGGAGGCTCGGTTTCGAACGAGACCGCGCTGCCCGTCACATAGGGAGCGTAGATGTCCGCCAGGGCCGCGGCATCTTCGGGTGCCGCGGCCCTGAGCTTCATGCGCCGAAGAGGCGCGCCAGCCAGGCTGGAAAGCCGAGACGGGCCAGGCGGCCGCGCGGTGCCGGGCCGTGGCCGGCGCATTCGAGGCAGCGGGCCTGGATCGCGGCGCCGCCGAGGAGCCGCTCGGCCTCGCCCATGGCGGCCAGCATCCTCAGCCGCGGCTTGGCGGCGAGACGGCTGAACGCGTCCGGCGACGCTTCCTCCTCGCCGCCGTCGCCGGCAAGCGACATGAGCAGCTGGTCGCCGAACCCGGGCTCCTTCTCGAGCCAGACCGCCTTCGCCTCGGCCGGGTCGAGCTTCGCCCGCCTGGCAGCCTCCCGAACGGCGTCGTCCAGGCCGCCGAACGAGTCGACGAGCCTGAGCTGGCGGGCGGTGCCGCCGTCCCAGATCCGCCCCTGGGCGATCCGGTCCACTTCCGCCACCGGCATCTTGCGGGCCGCTGAGACCAAGGCGAGGAAGCGGCGGTAGGTGCCGTCGACACCCATCTGAAGCAGCTGGTCGGCCTCGGGCGAGGGGCCGCGCAGGATGTCCGGCTCGCCCGACAAGGGAGTCGTCTTCACTCCGTCGGCGCCGAGGCCGAGCTTGGTCATCGCCCCTTCGAAGCTGGGCAGGATGCCGAACACTCCGATCGAGCCGGTGATGGTGGAGGGCTCGGCGAAGATCGAATCGCCCGCCATCGCCACCCAATAGCCGCCCGACGCGGCGACGCTGCCCATCGACGCGACGACGGGCAGGCCCTTCGCCTTCGCGGCGAGCACCGCCTGGCGGATCCGCTCGGACGCAAGGGCCGAGCCGCCGCCCGAATCGATCCGCACGACCAGGGCCTTGAGGTTGCGCTCGCGAAGACCCTTCTCCAGCGCCCTGACGATGGTCTCCGCCCCGGCGGTGCCGAGATCGGCCTCGCCGTCGACAATGTCTCCGGCGACCGTCACGATTCCGATCTCGCCGCCTTCTTCGGCCGGATTGGCCTCGACCCAGCGGCGATAGTCGATCCTTCGGAAGCTGCCCGGCACTTCCTCGAAGCGCGTGCCGGCGATCTCGGCGACCCGGCGGTCGAACGCCTCGCGCTCGCCGACCCTGTCGACGATCCCGGCCTGGAGCGCGGCGCGCGCCATGTCCCCGCCGGCGGCGGTGATCCGGGCCGGAAGCTGGGCGATATAGGGGGCGAGCTGCGCCTTGGGCCGCGCCCGGCGAACCTCCTGCTGCCAGCTTTCCCACATCGATCCGTAGACGGCGGTCAGCGCCTGCCGGGCCTCGGGCGACATATCGGTCCGGGTGAGCGGCTCGGTCGCCGCCTTGTAGGTTCCGGCGCGGTAGACGTTGGCCGTTACACCCAGCTTGTCGAGCAGCCCCTTCATGTAGAGGTTGGCCCCGCCCGGCCCGGTGACGAGCACTCCGCCCATCGGGTTCAGCCAGACCTCGCTGGCATGTGCGGCCAGCAGGTAGCTGTCGTCGTCATAGGCGGTGGCATAAGCGAGGACGGGCTTGTTGGCCTTTCTCACCGTGTCGAGGGCCTCGCCGACCGAGGAGAGGGTGGCCTGGCCGCCGCCCGCGAAGATGTCGAGATCCAGCGCGACCGCCTTCACCCGATCGTCCGTCGCCGCGGCCTCGAGCGCCCGAACCACGTCGCGGAGCCGGAATTCGCTTGGGCCGCCGCCGCTGAACACCTCGCTCGCCGTGGCCTGGGCCGGCTGCTCGACGATGGGGCCGTCGAGCTGAAGGAGCAGCGCTCCCCGGTCGCCCGCGCCGAGCGTCGGCCGAGCCGTCATCACGGCGTAGAGCAGGGCGAAGAAAAGCAGCATGAACAGGAGCACGAGCCCGTCCTTGATTCCGACGAGCAGCTTCCAGACCTTGCCCGCGAACTTCATCGTCTTGCTCTCCGTTACCTGCGCCATCGGCTAGACTAGCGCCGCGCCGGTGTAAATTGCTCGCCGACGAACCGACAGACCGTCATCCCGGCGAAGGCCGGGATCCATGAACACGGATCCCGATCGTCCTGCACCCCTCGGTGTTCATGGATTCCGGCCTTCGCCGGAATGACGGAATGAGCCAAAAAATTCCCGCCTCCCCACCCTTGACCGGCGATGAACAAGCCCTAGATGAGCTCTGCTGGCACTCGCGAGGGGCGAGTGCTAACAATTCCAACGATACGGCTGCGGCGCCCGAAACGGGAGCGGCAGCCGCGATAGCGAAGAGGTGACGCGCATGAATTTTCGTCCGCTCCATGACCGAGTGCTGGTCCGCCGCCTGGAGGCCGAGGAAAAGACGGCCGGCGGCATCATCATCCCCGACACGGCCAAGGAAAAGCCGCAGGAAGGCGAGGTCGTCTCCGTCGGCACCGGGACTCGCGGCGAGGACGGCACCGTCACTCCGCTCGACGTCAAGGCCGGCGACAAGATCCTGTTCGGCAAATGGTCCGGAACCGAGGTCAAGCTCGGCGGCGAGGACCTGCTGATCATGAAGGAAAGCGACATCCTCGGGATCGTCGGCTGATCCTTGGTTCGAGACGGGCCTTCGCCAGGCTCAGCCCCTCCTCACCATGAGCGGGGATGAAGATGGCACAAGCCCGCTCATCCTGAGGAGCCGCTGAGCGAAGTCGAAGCGGCGTCTCGAAGGACGCACAGCCCGAACGGTTTTCCGGTTCAACAACTCTAAACATTAGGAGCAGATAATATGGCAGCGAAAGACGTTCGCTTCTCCCGCGACGCCCGCGAGCGCATCATGCGCGGAGTCGACATCCTCGCCGACGCGGTGAAGGTGACCCTTGGCCCCAAGGGCCGCAACGTCGTCCTCGACAAGAGCTTCGGCAGCCCCCGCATCACCAAGGACGGCGTGACCGTCGCCAAGGAGATCGAGCTCAAGGACAAGTTCGAGAACATGGGCGCGCAGATGCTCCGTGAGGTCGCGTCCAAGACCAACGACCTCGCCGGCGACGGAACCACCACCGCCACCGTCCTCGCCCAGTCGATCGTCCGCGAAGGCATGAAGTCGGTCGCCGCGGGCATGAACCCGATGGACCTGAAGCGCGGCATCGACCTCGCCGTCACCCGCGTCGTCGAGGACCTCAAGGCCCGCTCCAAGCCGGTCTCGGGCTCGAACGAGATCGCCCAGGTCGGGATCATCTCCGCCAACGGCGACACCGTCGTCGGCGAGAAGATCGCCGAAGCGATGGACAAGGTCGGCAAGGAGGGCGTGATCACGGTCGAGGAGGCCAAGGGCCTCGAATTCGAGCTCGACGTCGTCGAGGGCATGCAGTTCGACCGCGGCTACCTCAGCCCCTATTTCATCACCAACCCTGAGAAGATGCAGGTCGAGCTCAGCGACCCCTACATCCTCATCCACGAGAAGAAGCTCTCCAACCTCCAGGCGATGCTTCCGATCCTGGAAGCGGTGGTCCAGTCCGGCCGTCCGCTCCTCATCATCGCCGAGGACATCGAGGGCGAGGCGCTCGCCACGCTCGTCGTCAACAAGCTTCGCGGCGGACTCAAGGTCGCGGCCGTCAAGGCTCCGGGCTTCGGCGATCGCCGCAAGGCGATGCTCGAGGACATCGCGATCCTGACCAACGGCGAGATGATCTCCGAGGACCTCGGAATCAAGCTCGAGAACGTCACCGTCGCGATGCTCGGCCAGGCCAAGCGCGTCACCATCGACAAGGACAACACGACGATCGTCGACGGCGCCGGCGACGGCGAGCGAATCAAGGGCCGGGTCGAGGCGATCCGTTCGCAGATCGAGAACACCACCAGCGACTATGACAAGGAGAAGCTCCAGGAGCGTCTCGCCAAGCTCGCCGGCGGCGTTGCCGTGATCAAGGTCGGCGGTTCGTCCGAGATCGAGGTCAAGGAGCGCAAGGACCGCGTCGACGACGCCCTCCACGCCACCCGCGCGGCGGTCGAGGAAGGGATCGTCCCCGGCGGCGGAACCGCTCTCCTCTACGCCACCAAGGCGCTTCAGGACATGAAGGGCGCCAACGACGACCAGACCCGCGGAATCGACATCGTCCGCCGCGCGCTCCAGTCGCCGATCCGTCAGATCGCCGAGAATGCGGGCCATGACGGCGCTGTCGTCGCCGGCAAGCTGATCGACGGCGAAGACCAGACGATGGGCTTCAACGCCCAGACCGAGGTCTACGAGAACCTGGTCCAGGCCGGCGTGATCGACCCGACCAAGGTCGTGCGCACCGCGCTCCAGGACGCGGCTTCGGTCGCCGGTCTCCTCATCACCACCGAAGCGGCGGTGAGCGAGGCTCCGGAAGACAAGCCGGCCGGCGGCGGCGGAATGCCCGGCGGCGGAATGGGCGGAATGGGCGGAATGGACTTCTAGTCCAGGCACCCGACGCTGAAATGAAGAAGGGCCGGGGAGGCGACTCCCCGGCCCTTTTTCTAATCTTCCTCTCCCGTCCTTACGGGAGAGGAGGGGCCCGCCGCGAAGCGGTGGGAGGTGAGGGTCTGTACACCGGACTCAGCAAGACCCTCACCTCCCAAGCCTGCGGCTTGGGCCCCTCCTCTCCCGCGAAAAGCGGGAGAGGGGTTCGGTGTTACATCCCGTTCGCCGTCATCCCGTTCGCCGCCGCGTCGTCGCCGACCGGAAGCTCGCCGGTCTCCGCTCCGGCCTCGCCGTTGCCGAGCGCAGGGTCTTCCGCGACCATGCTGTCGGGCGAGGCGTCGAGCACTTCGGAGATATTGTTCAGCGACTCATTCTCGGTCGCGGTTGGGCTTCCGTCGTCCTCCCGGCCGCAGGCGGCGATGAGCGAGGCGGCGAGCAACGCGGCCATGGCACCATGTCTCTTCATCATCGATCTCCCGAATTGATAAGGGCAGCTTGCCGCACGAGGAGGCAAATAAAAAGGGTCGCGTGCCGTTCGGC
>DASVTA010000043.1:0-2736 GCA_036387815.1 Allosphingosinicella sp. | reverse complement strand
GTGCAGGTCGTGGACCAGCCGCACGGGGACATCACAACCGCCGGACTGCGCTTCGACGCGGGCGGATGCTCCGTCGTATATTCCACGGATTTCAGCGAGTTGACTCCTGAGATGGAGATTCGCTTCCAAGGCGTGGACCTGTGGATCGTCGACAGCCTCCGGCGCCGGCCGCACCCGACCCATCCGCATCTGGACCTGGCGCTGGAATGGATCGCGCGGCTCCGGCCGAAACGGGCCCTGCTGACCCACCTCGACAACAGCATGGATTACGAGACTCTGGTGGCCGAGCTTCCGCCCGGAGTGGAGCCGGCTTATGACGGGATGGAGATCCGGCTGTGAGCGACGGCGACCAGGCGCTGAGCTTCATCTACCTGATCGGAGTGCTGGTGCTGGTCGTCAGCGCGCTGATGGTGCGCCGGATTCCGATCGGCCAGGGGCTCAAGATGTTCGCCGGCTGGGTGCTCATCTTCCTGGCCGCCTTCGTCGCTTTCACGCTCAAGGACGATTTCGCGGCGCTGGGCAAGCGGGTCGTGGCCGAAGGCCCCGGGGAAGGGCAGTTGGTCGCGGCCGGCGGCGAGATGCGGATCAGGAAGTCGCTGGACGGCCATTTCTGGATCAACGGCGAGCTGAACGGGCAGAAGGTGCGCTTCCTCGTCGACAGCGGCGCGACCGTGACGAGCATCTCGACCGACACCGCCGAGCTCGCCGGAATCGAGGCCGGCGGAGGCCTGCCGGCCGTGGTGCAGACGGCGAACGGAACCGTCCGCGTCCAGCGCGCCCGGGCGGAACGGCTCAAGGTCGGCTCGATCGAGCGCCGAAACCTTGCCGTGCACGTGTCGGAAGCGTTCGGGCCGATGAACGTCCTTGGCATGAACTTCCTCTCGTCGCTGTCCGGCTGGGGCGTCGAGGGCCAGTGGCTGGTGCTGAAGCCGTGACCGTCGCCGGCCGGGGGCTGCGCTGCCGCCTGGGACAGCCTGTATTTTACATAATGTATATTATCGCACTTTGAGAGGTCGTTCTGTCCACTTCGTCCACTTCCCTCGCCGATCTCGCCGAGATCATGCGCCGCCTTCGCGATCCGGAGACCGGCTGCGAGTGGGACAAGGCGCAGAGCTTCGCCACGATCGCGCCGTACACGGTCGAGGAAGCCTATGAGGTCGCCGACGCGATCGACCGCGGCGACCTTCAGGCGCTGAAGGACGAGCTCGGCGATCTTCAGCTCCAGGTCGTCTACCACGCCCGCATGGCCGAGGAGATCGGCGCCTTCGGCCTGGACGACGTGATCGCGGCGATCTGCGCCAAGATGATCCGCCGCCACCCGCACATCTTCGGCGGCGAAGCGGACAGTCCCGGCTGGGAAGCGCTGAAGGCGGCGGAGCGGCACGAGAGCGGCGGCGACGACAGTGCACTCGCCGGGGTCGCGCTCGCGCTGCCGGCCCTGAAGCGCGCGGAGAAGCTTCAGCGCCGCGCCGCCCGGGTCGGCTTCGACTGGCCGGACTCCTCCGGCCCACGCGCGAAGATCGACGAGGAGCTGGCGGAAATGGATGACGCCGCCACGGCGGCGGAACGCTCGGCCGAGCTGGGCGACCTGCTGTTCAGCGTCGTCAATTACGCGCGCCACCTCGGCGTCGACCCGGAAACCGCACTTCGCGAAGCTTCGGCGCGCTTCGAGCAGCGTTTCCGCAAGGTGGAAGAGATAGCCGATAAACCCCTGCACAGCATGGATATCGAGGCTCTGGAGGCGCTTTGGCAAAGGGCTAAGCGGCTGGTCTGACCTTGCCGTCATCCCGGCGAAAGCCGGGACCTCGGGACAAGAAGTCACGGGAGCCTCCGCCAGACCCGGCTTTCGCCGGGGGCGCCGTCAGAGCCGGCTTTGCAGCCTCGCCCAGTCCGCCTCCGAAAGCCGCACTTCGAACATTGTCTCGACCCCGTCCGAACGCTGGCTTTCGATCCGTCCGTTGGCGTGAAGCCAGGCTATGGTCTCGCCGTCCGACGCACCCAGCGTCACCGTTCGAAGCAACGCCCCCTTGCTGAGCTTGGCCGAGGCGCATTCGAGCAGCTCGTCCAGGCCCTCACCGGTCAAGGCCGACAATCGGATCACGTCCTCCCGGCGCGCCGCCTCGGCTTGCACCCGCTCGCCCTCCTCCGGCTCCAGCAGGTCGATCTTGTTCCAGGCCTCGACGAGCGGCGCCCCCCCTTCCCCGCCGGCGCCGATCTCCTTGAGGACGGCTTCGACGTCCTCGCGTTGGGCGTCGCTGTCGGGGTGCGATATGTCCCGCACATGGAGGATGAGGTCGGCCGAGATGACCTCCTCGAGTGTGGCCCGGAAGGCGGCGACAAGCTGGGTCGGAAGCTCCGAGATGAAGCCGACCGTGTCGGACAATATCGCCTTGTCGAAGCCGGGCAGCGGGATCTCGCGCATCGTCGGGTCGAGCGTCGCGAACAGCAGGTTTTCCGCGAACACCGCTTCGCCAGTCAAGCGATTGAACAGGGTCGATTTTCCCGCATTGGTATAGCCGACAAGTGCAACCACCGGCCACGGCGCGCGCTGGCGGCGGGCGCGGTGGAGCGCACGGGTGCGGGTGACAGCCTCGAGCTCCTTCTTGAGCTTGGCTATCCGGTCCCGGATCAGCCGCCGGTCGGCCTCGATCTGCGTTTCGCCCGGGCCGCCCAAAAAGCCGAAGCCGCCGCGCTGCCGCTCGAGGTGAGTCCAGCTGCGGACCAGCCGCCCCGCCT
>DASVTA010000042.1:0-3141 GCA_036387815.1 Allosphingosinicella sp. | reverse complement strand
ATGCGGAGTCGGAATTGCCCCTCCACCAGGCTTCGCCCGGTCCCCCTCCCCGAGCGAGCTCGGGGAGGAATTCAGGAGAGCAGTTTCAGCGGCGCTTCCACCAGCTTCTTCAGATCCTGCATGAAGTTCGCCGCGTCCCAGCCGTCGACGACGCGGTGGTCGCAGCTGAGGGAGAGGTTCATTCGCTTGCGGATCTCGAGCTCGCCGTCGATGACGACCGGCTTCTCCTCGACCTTGTTGACGGCGAGGATCGCGACTTCGGGGCGGTTGATCACCGGAGTGGAGGCGATCCCGCCCATGGGCCCGAGGCTGGAGATGGTGATGGTCGAGCCGGAGAGTTCCTCCCGGCTCGCCTTGCCGGTTCGGGCGGCTTCGGAAAGGCGCAGGATCTCGCGGGCGATGTCCCAGATGGAGAGGCGGTCGGCGTTGCGGATGACCGGGACCATGAGGCCGTTCGGGGTCTGCGTCGCCATTCCCATGTGGACTGCGCCGGACCTGTGGAGGACGTTCTCGTCGTCGTCGTAGCGGGTGTTGATCTGCGGATAGCCGGCGAGGGTCCGCGCCATGGCGGTGATCAGGAACGGGAGCATGGTGAGCTTGGGATTGCCGCCCCGGTCCGAATTCATCATCGCCCGCGTCTGCTCGAGCGCGGTGACGTCATATTCCTCGACCAGGGTGAAATGCGGGATCCGGCGCTTGGCCTCCTGCATATTCTCGGCGATCTTGCGGCGAAGGCCGACGACCTTGACGGTCTCGTCCTGACGGCGCTGGCCGCCCGAGCGGGAGACTCCGCCGCCATTGTAGAGGAGATAGGAGTCGAGATCGGAGTGGCGGATCCGGTCGCCGGCGGTCTTCACCTGGGCGAGGTCGATCCCGAGATCGCGGGCGCGGGCCCGGACGGCGGGAGACGCGAGGATCTGGAGCCTGTCCTTCCCCGGCGGTTCGGGCTGGGGATTGAGCCCCACGAGATCGCCGGGCCCGGAAGCGGCGGGCCCGGCCTCCGACTGCCGCCGGTCCGGCTCCTCGCGCGGTTCGAAGCGGCGGTCCTCGCCGGAGCGGCGGTCTTCGCCGGTGCTCGGAATGGCCGCTTCGAGCTCGGGACGCTCCTCGACCAGGCCGTCGGCGAGGGCGACTTCGTCGTGGCGCTGGCCGTCGGCCGCGGTCTCGTCGGCGCCCGATTCGGCAGCGCTCGCCTCTCCCTCCGTCTCGATGACGACGAGCACCGAGCCGATCGGGATCTGGTCCCCGACCTCGCCGGCGAGCTCCATGACCTTGCCGGCGACGGGGCTCTCCATCTCGACCGTCGCCTTGTCGGTCATCATGTCGGCAAGCTGCTGGTCTTCCCTGACCGAGTCGCCCACCTTGATGTGCCAGGCGACGATCTCGGCCTCGGCAATGCCTTCGCCGATGTCGGGCAGCTTGAATTCGAAGCGCGCCATGATTTTCCCTCAGGTTCCGGCCGTCATTGCGAGCGAAGCGAAGCAATCCAGTACAGCCTCCGAGACCCGCTGGATTGCCGCGTCGCTTCGCTCCTCGCAATGACGATGCTTGCATGCAACCATCGTCAATCCTCCAAAGTCTTCTTGAGTGCGAGGCCGAGCCTCACCGGGCCGGGGAAATAGGCCCATTCCATCGAATGCGGATAAGGCGTGTCCCAGCCGGTGACGCGGGCGACGGGCGCTTCGAGATGGTAGAAGCAGCGCTCCTGGACGAGCGCGCTCAGCTCCGCGCCGAAGCCGGCGGTTCGGGTCGCCTCGTGGACGACGACGCAGCGGCCCGTTTTCTTCACCGAAGTCTCGATGGTCTCGATGTCGACCGGGACGATCGAGCGAAGGTCGATCACCTCGGCGTCGATCCCTTCGGCCGCCGCGGTGGCGAGAGCGACGTGGACCATGGTGCCGTAGGCGAGGATGGTGACCTCCTCGCCCGCCTTCACCACCGCCGCCTTGCCGAGCGGGACGGTGTAGTGGCCGTCGGGCACCTCGGCCGCGGGGTGCTTGGCCCAGGGGGTGACGGGGCGCTCGTAATAGCCGTCGAAGGGGCCGTTGTAGATGCGCTTGGGCTCGAAGAAGAGGACCGGGTCCGGATCCTCGATCGCGGCGATGAGCAGGCCCTTGGCGTCGTAGGGGTTGGACGGGATCACCGTCTTGATCCCGGCGACATGGGCGAAGAGCGCCTCGGGCGACTGGCTGTGGGTCTGGCCGCCGAAGATGCCGCCGCCGTAGGGGGAGCGGACCACCATCGGCAGGCTCCACTCTCCGGCCGAGCGGTAGCGCATCTTGGCGGCTTCTGAGACGATCTGGTCGAAGCCCGGGTAGATGTAGTCCGCGAACTGGATCTCGGCGATGGGCTTGAGGCCGTAGGCCGCCATTCCGATGGCGACGGCCATGATCCCGTTCTCGGAAATGGGCGCGTCGAACGAGCGGTGCTTGCCGAACTGCTTCTGCAAGCCCTCGGTGACCCGGAAGACGCCTCCGAAATAGCCCACGTCCTCGCCGAGGACGACGGTCTTGGGATCGCGCTCCATCATCACCTTGTGGGCGCTGTTGAGCGCCTGGATCATGTTCATGACCGTCATTTGCGCTTCGCCTCGCCTTCCGCGATCGCCTGGGCCTGCTGCTCGCGAAGGTGCCAGGGAAGCTCCTCGAACACGTCCTCGAACATCGAGGCGATGTCGAGATAGGGGTCGGACTGGAGGGTGCCCTGCTTCTCCGCCTCCTTCTGGGCGGCCCGGACCTCGGCGTCGAGCGCGCCCAGCAGCGCCTGGTGGCGCTCGTCGTCCCATTCGCCGAGCGCGGTGAGGTGCTGCCTGAGGCGGGCGACCGGATCGCCCAGCGGCCAGGCGGCTCCGGCATTGTGGGGGCGATAGACGGAGGGGTCGTCGGACGTGGAATGGCCCTCGACGCGGTAGGTGAAGAATTCGATCAGGGTCGGGCCGAGATTGGAGCGGGCCCGGTCGGCCGCCCAGCGCGTGGCGGCGTAGACGGCGAGGGCGTCGTTGCCGTCGACCCTGAGGCCCGCGATCCCGTAGCCGACCGCCCGCGCCGCGAAGGTAGTGAGCTCGCCGCCCGCCATCCCGGAGAAGGTCGAGATCGCCCACTGATTGTTGACGATGTTGAGGATCACCGGCGCGCGGTACAC
>DASVTA010000041.1:0-7265 GCA_036387815.1 Allosphingosinicella sp. | reverse complement strand
AAAGCCAAACAGCAATCGGTGGGGCCGGGTCAAGGCCTCTCCTGAGCGGCCGCCTCTCAGCAGGGCGGAGGCCGATCGTTCCCGGCCGAATTCGACCCGGATATCCGTGCCCTCTTTGGGTCCACGGCTCGCTTGCCAGTGAGAACGAAGTGGCGCAGCATCGGCGAAACGGAGGCCGGATGCGCTTCGCATCCCGCTCCGCCCGCGGAGGCCGAATGCGATCCTATCTGGTGGTAATCGACGATTCGAGGGAAGCGAGCGCCGCACTGCGCTATGCCGCCCGCCGCGCTTCGGGCACGGGCGGCGGAATCATCCTGCTCGCCGTCGTCCCGCCGGCCGAGTTCGTCCAGTGGGGCGGAGTCCAGGCGGCGATGGAGGAAGAGGCGAAGCTTCGCGCCGAAGCGATGGTTCTTCAAGCTTCGGGAGCGATCGTCGAGGACGCCGGGATCGAGCCCACCATTCTGGTGCGCCAGGGCGAGCCCGAAAAGGCCATCGCCGATCTGCTCTCCGAACGCGACGACATCGCCGCCCTGGTGCTCGGAGCGGCCGCGGAAGGCGGCCCCGGCCCGCTCGTCAGCCATTTCTCCGGATCGGTCGCGGGCAGCCTGCCCTGTCCGCTGGTGATCGTCCCAGGCCGCCTCGGCGATGAGGATGCAGAACGGCTCAGCTGACCGCTTTGCTCCCCATCGTCAGATGGGGAGGGGGACCACCGAAGGTGGTGGAGGGGTGACATGGCGAGGCCTCGACAGGTCACCCCTCCACCAGGCAAGCCTGGTCCCCCTCCCCATGCTGCGCATGGGGAGGCAAGACAGTTTAGCCGCGCTCGCCCGGGCGCGGCGCGGGCGCGGCCTTCACGGAGCGCCGGGGCGCCGGCTTCGAGTGATGCCGCACCACCGGCTTCTTGTAGTGGCGCCGGGGCGCGGCCCGATGCTCGTAGACCGTCTCGTAATAGGTGCGGGTCTCCATCACCGGCGCCGTCGTCGTGGTGGTTTCGGTGATCACGACGGGCCCGCAGGCGCAACCTGCGCCGTAGCCGTAACCGTAGCCATAGCCGTGCCCGTAAGCGGGGGGCGGCGGAGGCGGCGGCATGTGGCGGACTCGGGTGCAGCTTCGGCGGCAATCGCCCGCCATCGCGCCATCGCGAGGATGGACGCGGACGACGCGGTCGCCATGGCGGCGGCCGTCGTGCCTGTCCTCCTCGTCCCACTCGCCTCGATCATCGTCGCCGCCCCGGTGGTGATCGCCGTCGTAATCCGACCCGGCATAGCCGTAATCGTCCTCGTAACGATCGTCCTCGTAACGATCGCCGTCATAGCCGCCGCGGCGGTCGTCGCGGCGGTCCCAGTCCCAGCCGTAGCGGCCGTCGATCACTCGGCCGTCCCGGTCGATCAGCAGCGCGTCGTCATAATAGCGGATCCAATTGCCCCCCGGCATCGGCGCCGGCCAGCCGAAGGTCTGCCAGTTGTGGACGAAGAACTGGCGGCCGCGGAAGTGATGCGGGACGACATGGCCGCGGCCGAAGCGGTGCCAGCCCTTCATGTGGCCCTTCAGTCCGGTCACATGGCCGCCGCCGTGCATCCGGGGCGGAGTCATCCGGTGCCCGCCGCCGTGCATGACCGCCGCGCCCGGTCCCGCCATCGGAGCGTGCGCGCCGTGGGCCATCGGAGGCGGCGGCGGAGCGGGAGGAGCGTTCTTGGCCATTGCCGCGGGAGTCCAGGCGGCCGACGCCGCCAAGCCTATCAACCAGAGCCTGCTCATGTTCGTCCCCTGTGCGCGAGTGCGTCCAATGCCCCGGCAAGGAGTCGGGGCCGTTAAGACATTTTTAACGCTTGCGCGGCGGCTTTGCTACCGGCGCACAGGCGCGGAGCGAGCCGGCGTGCCAATTCGAGACATCCCGCCAGATCCTCCGGGTCGAAACGGCCCAGCCTGGGACTGTCGAGATCGATCACGCCGATCAGCGCCCCTTCGTGAACCAGCGGCACCACAAGCTCCGAGCGCGAAGCGCTGTCGCAGGCGATATGGCCGGGAAAGGCCTCGACATCCTCGACCAGCTGCGGCTCGAGGCTGGCCGCCGCCGCTCCGCACACGCCCTTGCCGAACGGAATGCGGATGCACGCCGCCCGCCCCTGGAACGGGCCGAGCACCAGCTCGCCGCCGACGTTGCGGTAGAAGCCGGCCCAGTTCAGCTCGGGCAGCGATTCCCAAAGCAGGGCGGCGACGTTCGCCATGTTGGCCACGGCATCGGGCTCGCCCGAGGTGAGCGCATCGGCGGCGGCGGCGACCTGGCGCCAGGTCTCGGCCTTGTCGGTGGTTTCGATCTTGAAGTCGTACATGGACGCGCATGTCGTCGTTGCGGAGCATCGGTGCAAGATGGGGAGGAAGAAGCCAAGCCGGCTGACCCGTCGAAGGCTTGGGCTCAGGAGCGTATCCGACTCGACATCCGAAATCTTCGAATCCAGTATCGGCTGGGCCGCCGTGGCGGCCTGCGGTTCCGTGGTGGGAGCTCGCTCCCTCCAGCCGGACAGACAATGGCCCAATCCCGAACCGCACCCGCAAGCGCTCCCGCCGGCGCCGCGTACCGCACGATATGGCGGTGGCATTTCTATGCAGGGCTGTTCGTTCTGCCCTTCGTCCTCATCCTTTCGCTCACCGGTTCGATCTACCTGTTCAAGCCGCAGATCGACCGATGGGAGGAGAGCGCATACCGGAATCTGGGGACGGCGGGCGCCGTTTCCGCCGACCGGCAGCTCGAGGCGGCGACGGCCGCTTTTCCCGGCTCACGCTTCAACCATTACCGGCTGCCGGAAAACCAGGGCGATGCGGCCATGGTCCAGCTCAGTCTCGCCGACGGCCGGCCGCGAGAGGTCTTCGTCTCGCCGCAGGGCCGGGTGCTCGGCGCCTTCGACCCCGAAGCGCGGGTCTCCGCCGTCGTCTCCCGGATCCACGGCTCGCTGCTGCTTGGGCGCTGGGGGGATTGGCTGGTCGAGCTGGCGGCGAGCTGGACCATCGTCATGATCCTGACCGGCCTCTACATGTGGTGGCCGAGGCCCTTCCAGCCGGCCGGCACCTTCTGGCCCCGGCTCTCACTGAGGGGAAGGCCATTGCTCAAGGACCTCCACCGGGTCACCGGGTTCTGGATCGCCGGGCTGGTCCTCGTCATGCTCGCGAGCGGCCTTCCCTGGGCCGCGTCCTGGGGCGGCGTCTTCAAATGGGCGCGAACCGAGGCCGGTCTGGTGAAGGGGCCGCAGGAGTGGAAGGTCGGCGCCGCGGGGGGCACTCATCGCGGCCACGTCGTCGCTCATCACGGACACGGTGAGGCGGCCGCGCCCGCCATCCCAGCGGGCGGGGTCCCGCTGTCGGCCGTGGTCGCCAAGGCGCAGGCCGAGAACATGGCCTTTCCGGTGCTGGTCCTGCCGCCGCGCACGACCCAACGGTTCGGCCCGCCGACGGGCGACGACTGGACCGCCAAGTCCGAACCGCAGAACCGGCCGCTCGGCCGGCAGGTGACCTATGACGCCGCCACCGCCGCCGAAACCGGCCGGAGGCGCTTCGCCGACCAGCATGTCATCGACCGGATCGTCAACACCGGCATCGCCTGGCACGAAGGCCAGCTGTTCGGATGGGCCAACCAGCTGCTCGGCCTCCTGACCGCAATAGCCTTGATCGCGTTGAGCATCGTGGGGGTCCTGATGTGGCTGAGGCGCCGCCCGCAGGGATCGCTCGGGGTGCCCACGGCGGCCGGCGGTGCGAAGCTGCGATGGCCAATCGCCGTGTTTGTCGTCGCCGGCCTGCTGCTGCCGCTGTTCGGAGCCTCGTTGCTCTTCCTGGCGCTACTAGACCGGATCGTGACGGCGGTTCGAAGGGCCGAGCGGAGGGCGGCCGCGTAGCGAGCCTGTCATGCGGTGACTACGTCGATCTCGAACGCTTTGAGGCTGGCGGCAGCAGCCTATCTTCTCTTGCGGGTGCGGAAGCGGAGCACCGTCTTTGTCGGGCCCGGTCCGAAGGCTGGTGCAAGTTGGGAAGGACAAATGGTCGCCGTAGAGGCAGCGATCGGCAAGATCCTGGTCGACGTAGCCTTGTCGACAGGCGTGGATGTATTATCGAAACGTGCCTCCAGCCCCCTCATCCGCGGCGCCGCGCACCTTCATCGAGCCTATGCACTGGTGTCGTTGGCAGAGGGCGCCTACAGTGCCATTCGGATTTGCGCCTATTCGGACGCCACGCGTCTCATCAGCCAGGAGGCGGTCGTCGAGATCGGCTCGAAGCAGGTGGCCAAAGCCCTTTTGCAGCTCGGTACCGCGAACTACGAGGTGCATCGAAAGGCAGAAAAATATCTTCTCACGCCAGAATTTGCCGAGGCCAGCCAGGATAGTCATCCTCTCGCCGGGTGGGTGATCACCAATAGCAGCTTCGGTGCTGATGATATGGCGGGTTTCGGTCGCCCGCTCGCTACTCAAACGGCGGCATGCGTGCGCCGCGCGGCTCGTGCGCGAGACATCGCCGTGGAACTAGTCAGCTACCCTGAGGCGGGTGCCGCACGGCGCACCCGCAACTGGAATCGCGAGCCGATCTGGACTGACCGGGTTAACTCTCAGCTGGGATATATATTCTGGCAGCCGGCTCCTGAAATTGGGCTGGGGATGAGGCTAATCGGCGATTCAATAACCTATTCCGGCATTTTCCGACGAGATGATCCGGAAGGATATGGCTGCGTCCGGTGGCCCGACGGCACGCGGTATTATGGTCAAACGAGGCGCGGTTTTCCGAATGGGTATGGCGCATATTATCACAGGGATGGGTCTGCTTACCTCGGCAAGATTGGATACAATTACCACCTTGGAGCATCAATTTCTCCAAAGCGCGACTGGGTCTATTACGGCGAGCACAAAAATATGGACCAGACCGGGCACGGCAGGCGCGTGGGGCGGGCGAACGGTATGGAATCCGCCACCGGGTTATGGCGAGAGGGCAGGCTCACGCACCCATTTAGGACGATGGCCGAGCTCTACAGAGGCATTGTCTCCAAGCATAGGGAGCCGGTCCTGGAGGGATTTCGCCGGGAGTATCAGCAGAAGGCGGACGATGCCGAGCGTGCGCTCGCGCAGAGCGATCTTATGGTTCTGGGGCTTCTAACGCGGGACCTTTGAGGTTCAGCTTCGGCCCCGCTTCCTAGTGGAAGCGGCTGGCTCGAAGAGCGGGTGCCTTCGACGAAAAGGCGCGTGTGGCGGGAAGCGGGTATCAACCCAACACGGGCGCGCGCCGAGGCAATGTCCATCCGTCCGAGGGGAGGGTCGAGGGTCGGCGGAGGGCTCGCCCGTCCAGGCGCACGTCCGTCCAAATGGCCAGCCCGCGCCGGCGAGATCGCCCTCGTTGGCCAAGCGCTGTTGACCTTCGCGAGCCGCGCTCAACGCTGAATTCTGAATCCGGTTCGGAATGACTGGTCAGTCGACCTTCACCTTCCCCCGCCCCTGCTTCACCGCGCCCCGGTCCTTCTTCTCGTCCACCCGCCGGGCCTTGGCCGCCCGGCTCGGCTTGGTCTTCACCCGCCGGCGCGGCGCGACGTGGGCCTTGGCGATCAGGTCCGTCAGCCTGGAGCGGGCTTCCTCGCGATTGGCTTCCTGGGTGCGGTGGGTGCGGGCGGTGATGACGATCTCGCCCTCGGTGGTCATCCTGCTTCCGGCGAGGCTCTTCAGGCGCGCGTAGACCGCGGGAGCGAGGCCGAGCTTGAAGACGTCGCAGCGAAGCTGGCACGCGGTCGCGACCTTGTTGACGTTCTGGCCGCCCGGGCCGGTCGAGGCGAGGAACTTCTCCTCGAGCGAGTCCTCGGGAAGCTGGAAGGGCTCAGTCGTCGCGGACATCGCCCAGATCCGGGCTCGGCCCCGATTCGAGGAGGGCCGCGGCGACCGGGGGCGTGGCCGCGAGGAGCGGCTCGCCGTCCAGGAGGTCGCCGAGTCCGGCGCTGAGGAAGGTCGGGGGCAGGGGGGCGGTCGCTTCCACCGGCGGCTTGCCGTCGCGGTCGACGCGGATAGACAGTGCGTGGAGGAGCATCGGCCCGTTCGAGCCGCCATAGACGGGATCCCCCGAAATCGGGATTCCGAGGCCGTCGGCGGAATGGACCCTGATCTGATGGGTCCGGCCGGTCTCGGGCGAGAAGTGGATGATCGCGCGTCCGTCCCGGACCGCGATCCGGCGCCACCGGGTCAGCGAGGGCCTTCCGTCCGGGTCGTTCACCATCCGCCAGCCCTCGGCCTCGCTCGAAATCTTGGCGAGAGGCATGTCGATCACGCCTTCCTCGCCCTCGGGCACCCCGTCCAGCACCGCCAGATAGGTCTTGGTCACCTGCTTCGCCTCGAACGCGCGCTGGAACCGCTTGTGCGCCTTCGGGTTGCGGGCGAGGAGGAGGCAGCCCGAAGTGTCGCGGTCGAGGCGGTGGACCGGCAGCGGCGCGCGTTTGAAGCCGAAGCGGAAATGCTTCAGATAGTCTTCGAGGCTCTCCGGCGTCCGCGAGCCGGGGTGGACCGCGAGCCCGGCCGGTTTGTCGATGACGATCGCCTCGCCGTCGATGAACAAGACATATTTATCCCACACGGCCATTTTCTTTCATCGAGCGGCTGCGCCCTGCCACGACCGCGGCCGCCGCGCAAACGCACGCCTGCCGCCGCTTCCCGCCTTCTTCGTCACCCTGAACTCGTTGCAGGGTCCAGTTCTCAACCCGCCATACGGATCGAGCCTGGATGCTGGTCCCGCACGACCGTTTGCGTTTATCGGAGCGACATCGTTCCAACGCCTGTTGCGGCCGCGCAACGTTTCCGCGGACGTGATTGTGAATCCTCGTTTAATTCGAAATTAACCTTTTGCGTTCACTTATCCCATGGTTAATGAACTTCATCAGGGGAGTTCGGGGCGCGAAGGCTCCGGCCGCCGCTGAGTGAGAGGGGCCAGGCACCATGCGCGTTCTGCTGATCGAAGACGAGCCGACCACCGCCAAGAGCATCGAGCTGATGCTGAGCGGCGAGGGGTTCAACGTCTACACCACCGATTTGGGCGAGGAGGGCTTGGACCTCGGCAAGCTCTACGATTACGACATCATCCTTCTCGATCTGAACCTGCCCGACATGCACGGCTACGACGTGCTGAAGAAGCTTCGGCTGGCCAAGGTCGGCACTCCGGTGCTCATCCTTTCGGGCATCAGCGAGATGGATTCCAAGGTCCGGGCCCTAGGCTTCGGCGCCGACGACTATGTCACCAAGCCCTTCCACCGCGAC
>DASVTA010000040.1:0-3945 GCA_036387815.1 Allosphingosinicella sp. | reverse complement strand
GCGGGCCCTGGGGCCGCGACGTCTACGGATTCGATCCCTATGCGCAGTGGCTCTCCAACCGCGGCTACGCCGTGCTTTCGCCCAATTTCCGCGCTTCGACCGGCTTCGGCAAGAAGTTCACCTCGGCCGGCGACCTTCAGTGGGGCCGCAAGATGCAGGACGATCTCGACGACGCGGTCGAATGGGCGGTGGGTCGCGGAGTCACCACCGCCGACAAGGTCGCGATCATGGGCGGCTCCTACGGCGGCTATGCGGTGCTTGCCGGGCTCGCCTTCACGCCGGAGCGCTTCGCCTGCGGAGTCGACATCGTCGGGCCTTCGAACCTCAACACCCTGCTCGGCACCATTCCGCCTTACTGGGAGGCGATGAAGGCGCAATTCTACAAAAGGATGGGCGACCCCAACACGCCCGAGGGCCTGGCTCTGCTCAAGGAGCGCTCGCCCTTGTTCAAGGCCGACCAGATCCGGCGGCCACTGCTCATCGGCCAGGGGGCCAACGACCCGCGGGTCAACGTCAAGGAATCCGAGCAGATCGTCGACGCTCTGAAGGCGAAGAGCATCCCGGTCACCTATGTCGTCTTCCCCGACGAAGGCCATGGCTTCGCACGGCCGCAGAACAACATCGCCTTCAATGCGGTGGCTGAGAATTTCCTGGCGAAATGCCTCGGCGGCCGGGCCGAGCCGATCGGTCCGGCGCTCAAGGCGTCCTCGGCGCAGGTCCCTTATGGCGCGGAGTTCGCGCCGGGGCTCGCGGAGGCGCTGAAATAAGATAAATTCCCCCCGAGCTTGCCTCGGGGAGATTTCTACGCCCCGACATCCTCCCAATCCTCGAAGATCTCGCGCGGCACCGTCAGGCCTTCGCGCTCGTCGTCCCCGATGCGGTGCATCAGCCACCAGCGGCGGCCGTCGTTGAAGAGGTGGGCGCAGTTCATCCCGCGCTTGATCAGCGCTCCGCCTTCCGCCGCGTCGCGCGCCTCGTAGGCGGAGAAGACCTGGGCGACGTTGCCGAACCGGACCGTCCTGCGCTCCGTCTCTATCTCGTAGAAGGGCTGGTCGGCGAGCAGCGCCCGGGCGTTGGCCTCATAGGAATCGGCGGAAAAGGAGTAAGCGACCGGCGCTCCGGACTCGTCGAGCCGGGTCCGGACCAGCCGCACGTCCGGGTGGCAGACGCGCCTCGAAAGCTCGAAATCCTGGCCGCCCGGCGGGCCCGAGATGGCGCTGTACAGCGCCGTCATCAGCGCGTCGATCGTCGCGAACTCTTCACCCTCTTCCGTCATCCGTCCCTCCTCGCTGGCCGCCGGCTGATTGCACAAAGGGGGGCGTTCGGCTATGGGCCGCCGGACCGCCCTGGGTGCCCGTCCGTCGACGACGCTTCCGGGGCCGATTTTTTCCTGCGTCCCCGGAGGACCCGCCACCCATGTCGCGCCGCCGCCAGATTTACGAAGGCAAGGCCAAGATCCTCTACGAGGGTCCCGAGCCCGGCACGCTCATCCAATATTTCAAGGACGACGCGACCGCGTTCAACGCGCAGAAGCGGGGCACCATCTCGGGCAAGGGCGTGCTCAACAACCGTATCTCGGAGCATGTCTTCACACTGCTCGGCCAGATCGGCATCCCTCACCATTTCATCCGCCGCCTCAATATGCGCGAGCAGCTGATCCGCCAGGTCGAGATCATCCCCATAGAAGTGGTGGTGAGGAACGTTGCCGCGGGCACCCTCTCCACCCGCCTCGGCATCGAGGAGGGCACCCAGCTCCCCCGCGCCATCCTCGAATATTTCTACAAGGACGATGCCCTCGGCGATCCGATGATCGCCGACGAGCATATCGCCTGCTTCGGCTGGGCGAGCCAGGAGGAGATGAACGACATCGCCGACATGGCGGTCCGCGTGAACGACTTCCTGTGCGGCCTGTTCGCCGGCATCGGCATCCGCCTCGTCGACTTCAAGCTCGAGTTCGGCCGCATCTGGGAGAACGAATATCCCCGGGTCATCCTCGCCGACGAGATCAGCCCCGACGGCTGCCGTTTGTGGGACATGGCGACCAACGAGAAGCTCGACAAGGACCGCTTCCGCCGCGACCTCGGCGGCGAGGCCGAAGCCTATCAGGAAGTCGCCCGGCGGCTGGGGCTCATGCCCGAGGGTGACGGCAACATGGTCCTCGACCTCGACAAGCACCGGCAGAAGAAGGGGCGCTGAGCCGGGCCGCCTGTCCGAATCCGGACGAAGTGGACGACCTGGACGGACAACCGCGGTTTCGGGGGGTCCGGGACCTGACCGGATTCGGACGAAGTGGACGACTTGGACGCGACAAGGCTATTTCCGGATTGGGCCCCCCCGACCCCATGCAAGGCGGAGCCGGGCCGGGACCGGGTGAAAGGCACCGGTTTGGCGGAGGCAGTCCGACGCTAGGTCCGGCGATGTCAAAGAGCCGACTCGGTGAGAACATATCATGAATCCCGTCAGGCGGCAAAGGCGTAAATTCGTCGCCTGCAAAAATCGGTGCCAGGCACGAAATTTCTGGCGGGCCAACGCATCGACAGGAGAAGCGCGAAATCGGAAATTGGTGCCAGGCACCAATTCCTAAGCCAGGCACCAATTCCTAAGCCGCTGAAATCGCTGGGTGCGAAGCTCGAGCACCGGCAGAGAAGGGGCGCTGAGCGGCCCGGATGTCCGGATCCCGGACGAAGTGTATCACCAGAACGCGAGATGCCCAAAGGCCCAGCACTGCGACAATCAGAAACTGTCCCCCAGCACGGCATAAGACACCAGCACCCCTGACAGGAAAGCTAGCGCCGCGGTCGTGGCGAATATGATCACCACCCGCGCACGCGATTCAGGTCGGCTCAGCCCGACGGCCAGCGCGGCGGCGGCAGCGATGAGAACCCAGTCGAAGATTGCACTGGCCCCCAGCACGCCGCCCATCCGGAGAGCCACGAAGGCCGCAGCGTAGATTGCGAGGGCGAGGGCGATACTGGTTACGACACGCATCTAATTGGCCTCCATCACTGCGAGCTGGCGGCCAAGGCCGTTCAGCCTCCCGGCCGGATCGTAGGTCAGGCCGACGTCGAGGCCGCGCCCGTGACGAGGCTCGATCGCCGGCCGTAATCATTCGAGTCCGAAACGGCTGCAATTCGGCTCAGCCCGCCCGGAATGCACAAAAGCCCCGCCGTTTCCGGCGGGGCTCGGGCCTTTTCGGCTCTCTCCTAGGCTTGGATCAATTGCCGGCGGCGGGGCCGCCGATGGCGATCCGCGTGGCGGCGGCGGCGCGCTGCTGGACGGACTGAAGATAGCTGGTGGACTGGAGGAAGGGCACCGGGTTGACGGCCTTGCCGTCGATCCGGACCTCGTAGTGGAGGTGGCTTCCGGTCGAGCGGCCGGTCGAGCCCATCAGGCCGATCACGTCGCCGCGCTTGACGCGCTGGCCGGCGGTGACCAGCGACTTGGAAAGGTGGCCGTAGCGGGTCTGGATGCCGTGGCCGTGCTCGAGCTCGACGAGGTTGCCGTAGCCGCCGCTGTTATATTCGGAGCGGCCGACGGTCGCGTCGGCGGTGGCGTAGATCGGCGTTCCGATCGGGCCGGCGAGGTCGATCCCGGCGTGCATCGCGGCGCGGCCCTTGAAGGGATCGGAGCGCACTCCATAGCCGGAGGTGAAGTTGGTTCCGCGGACCGGCTCGGTCGACGGGATGGCGACGGTGCCCTGCTCGAGCTGGTCGAGCTTGGTCCAGCTGTTGAACAGCGCCTTGAAAGCGGGATCGGCGGCGCGGACCGTCTCGACCGACTCGAGCGGACCGCCGACGCCGGTGTGGTGGAGGCGGCTCGGGTCGAGGCCGAGGCGGCGGACCTCGCCGGCGGTGAGCTGGTAGCGGCGCTGGGCGGCTTCCTTGATCAGTGCGACGTCGGCCTGCATCGCGGCGAGCTCGCGCTCCATCCGGGCGACCTCGGCGT
>DASVTA010000039.1:0-2336 GCA_036387815.1 Allosphingosinicella sp. | reverse complement strand
GGCAAGCTTGCGCCCCTTGTAGGCGATCGGAGGAACGGTCATCTTCGCGGGCGAAGCCGCCGCTTGGGCGGCTGCAGCGGGCGAGGCGGCGAGAAGGCCTGCAGTAGCAATACCCGAACCGAGCGAAAGCAGCGCAGCCCGAGCCGCGAATTTCCGTGCCGACACCATTTGATCTCCCCGAAGATTTAGTTCCGGAGCAAAGGCATAACCGGCCATCGCCGCGGCCGCCAGCCGATTCCTGCGGGGGGCTAGAAGCTGGCGCCGATCTCGCGGGCGAGCTTGTCGGTCTGCACTCGGATGTCGGGCACTGCGACGACCTCCCACAGCGCGCCGCGGGTCATCGGCCCGATCGCGAACAGCGAGGCGGCGGGCGTGCCGTCTTTCCCGACGGCTCGGCAGTGCTCGTCGATGTCGATCCCGATGCGGCACGGGTCGGGCCGGATCCGCCCTTGCCCGGCCAACTGGTCGAGCAGTGGCTCGCCGGACCGGGTCACATCGCCGCGCGGGCCGGTGCAGTTGACGATCCGTGCCACGGAAAGCTCCTCGGTGCCGGCGGCTCCCCGGCGTCGCCATGTCACCTGCGCGCCCGCATCGTCGGCCGTGATCGACACCAGCTTGCCAGCTTCGAAGGAAAGCCGGCTTTGGCTCTGCATGGTCTCGATGCGGTCGCCGATCTCGGGCGCGATTCGGTGCCGGTGCACGTCCCAATAGGGGCGCAAGTGCCGAAGGAAGCGCTTGCGCCGCTCGGGCGGAGCGGAGGCCCAGAGCGCCTGGGTGTGGGGGCGAAGCTGATCGACGGCCGCCTGCCAGTTCATCCGGCGCGCATTGCTCCGGACCCGGCGCGTCATCTCGGCGAGGCCGCCGTAGGGCCGCTCGCCAAGTACCGGAACGTCGATCGGCTTACGGTCGTGCGGGCGAGGGACCATTCCGCGGCGGGAGATTGCGGTGATAGCGCCTTCGAAGCCCGTGGCCTCAAGGGTCAGTGCCGCGTCGATGGCGGTGAGGCCGGTGCCGATCAGCAGCACCCGGTCCGGTGCGGACAGCCCTGCGGCAATGTCGTCCGCCCAGGGATTGGCGACGAAGACGCCCGGCGCCAGGTCCGAAGGGATGGTGGCAGGGACGTTAGGCGGAAGGTTGCCGATGGACAGGATCACCGCGTCGGCGCTCAGCGTGGCGCCGCTTGCGAGGCGGACGGCCTCTCCCTCCCCCTGCCTAGTGATAGCGACGGCGGCGCCCTCCACAATCTGCAGCCTGTCGCCGGCTTCAAGGGCAGCTTCGCCGAGAAGCTCTTCGAGATAGGCGCCGTAGAGCCTGCGTTCGGCGAAGCTCGAAGCGTCAGCCGAACCCCGCTTCGCCAGCCACTCCGCGAAATGCGCGGGCGAGTCGGCAAAGGCACTCATCTTGGAGGCTCGGACGTTGAGCAGATGCTCGGGCCGGCGGGTGCTGTAGGCGGCGCCGCGGGCGAGCCGCGAAGTCCGTTCGATCAGGGTCACTCGGGCGCTGGAGTGCCGGAGCAGGCCGATCGCCTGGATCGTTCCGGAATAGCCGCCCCCGACAACGGCGATGTGGCGCCCGGTCACGCCGGCGGCTCGGCCGCAAGCTCGGCCGGGACCTCGTCCGCGAGGCTGATATTGTCGAGGATCCGCGCGGTCTCGTCGCGTACCATCAGCATCACTCGGTGCAGCCGGCACTTCTCCTCGGTGATGCAGTGCTGGCAGCTTTCATAGGCCTGACGGCTTGCACAGGGCAGAAGCCCCAGCGAGCCGCGGGTCCGCCGAACGATCTCGCCATAGGTGATCTCCCTGGGCGGCTTGGCAAGCCAGTAGCCGCCCTCGCGCCCTCGAAGCGACTCCACCAGGCCGTCGCGCCGCATCTGCGAGAGCATCACGGTCAGAAACTTCGGGGGAATGTTCTGGGCCTCGGCGATCTCGGTCAACTGCACCGGCCCCTCGCCGTAGCGATCGGCAAGGTGGAGGAGCGCACGGATTGTGTACCGCGTTCGTTGAGAAAGCATAGCGGGGCTAATGAACCCGTCGCATCCCCTTGGCAAGGCTTCTAGAAAGCGTGGAGCAGCATGCCCGCGGCGGCGCAGCCCGCGATCACGGTCAGCATCCCAAGCTTGAAGCGCAGAATTGCGATCAACGCTGCCGCGGAAAGCAGCGCGGCCTTCCAGTCGATCGTCGCCCAGCACGGGACGTCCAGAGTGAGTGGGCCGGCGTGGGTCTCCGCCACCTGGCCGAACAAATAATGGAGCGCGAACCACAAGGCGAGGTTGAGGATGACCCCGACGACGGCCGCGGTGATCGCGGCGAGCGAGGCGGAAAGCGCGCGGTTCT
>DASVTA010000038.1:0-4915 GCA_036387815.1 Allosphingosinicella sp. | reverse complement strand
CCCCTTGTTGTTGGAAAGCCGCCCGCCGACCTCGACGATCGTCTCGATCCGGTCGGCGGTCGCGCTCACCACCCGCTGCACCAGCTTGCCGTCGTCGAGCAGCAGCCTTGTGCCCTCGACGACCCCGCCGAAAATTTCCCGGTGCGGAAGCTCGACCCTTTTCGACGTGCCGGGCGCGTGGTCGCGGTCGAAGACGAAGGTCTGGCCCTTCTCGAGCTCGACCGAGCCGTCCCCCTCGAACTTGCCGACCCTGAGCTTGGGCCCCTGCAGGTCGGCGAGGATCGTCGTCGGCCGGTCCAGCTCCTTTTCCAGCCCCCGGATCGTCTCGATCAGCTTGGCATGATCCTTGTGGGTGCCGTGGCTCATATTCACCCGGAAGGCGTCCGCGCCCGCCTCGGCGAGCTTTCGGATCATCTCGGGCGTATTGCTCGCCGGACCCAGGGTGGCGAGGATCCGCACCTTCCGGCTGCGCGGCACGAATTTGCTGGGGAGCGTTTCGGAATTGGCCATTGAAGCCGCGCATAGCCGCCACTAAGCCCGCCGCTCAACCCTCCAATGGAAGAAGGATCAAATGGCGGAAGGCACCATCGCGGCCGACGAACTGAGGCTCCTGATCGAGCGCATCGAGCGGCTCGAGGAGGAGAAGAAGGCGATCGCGGACGACGTCAAGGACGTCTACGGCGAAGCCAAGTCGCGCGGCTACGACACCAAGACGATCCGAACCATCGTCCGCCTCCGCAAGATGGAAGCCCACGACCGCCAGGAAGCCGACGCGCTTCTCGAGACCTACAAGGCGGCGCTCGGGCTGGATTGACGCCGGGGGGTAGGGGACCGGACGGACGTCATCCCGGGCTTGATCCGGGATCCATGAACACGGATCGTGGACGTTCGGCAGCGGCGGTGTTCATGGATTCCGGCCTTCGCCGGAATGACGGATCGGGGGGAGACGAAGGGTGAGTGACACCGAGAGCCGGGGCGGCCCGATCGCTTTCCTTCGTGAGGCCCTTGCGCTCCTGTCGGCGCCGCGGCTCCTTGTCCCGGCCCTGGTGCTGATGGTGCTTCTCACCGTGTCCAATATCGTCATCGCGTCCACCGTTCCCGCTGAAGGGGAAAAGCTCGGTCCCGCCTTCGCGGTGGCGGCCCTCGTGCGGGTGGCCGGACTTCTGGTTCTCGCCGTGGCGATCCTCAGGACCATGACCGGAAGTGCCCGTCCCCGATTTCGTCCCGATGCCGGCTTCTGGCTCTACGCTCTCACCTTTGTCGCCGCCACCGGCGTCAGCGTCGCGGTGCGCCTGCTCACGGGCGAAGACGACTCCCTTGGCTCGATCGCCGTGGGGAACCTTGTAACCGGCGTCGTCATGGCGCCGTTCGCCGTCTGGTTCGGAGCGCTGGCGGTGGAGCGGCCGGTGCCGTGGAGTCCGGCGCCCTGGCTGCGCGGGCTCCGGCTCTGGCTGCCGCATTTCCTGTTTTGGACTCTGTTGGTGATTACTCCCATGGCGGTGCTTCACGCCGCGATCGACAGCAGCGTCGTGAAAGACGCTCGCGATTGGTTCTGGCCGCTCCTCCTGTTCGACGGTCCGCTGAGCACCGTGATGGCCCTGCTCGGGCTTGCCTTCATCGCTGCCGCCTACAGGCGCGTTGCGGAAGGCTGACTCTCTCGGCTATCGCCTGATCTCACCCAACAGCAGGATCGCCCGCACCGCCATGGCCGGCCACAGCAAGTTCAAGAACATCATGTATCGCAAGGGCGCCCAGGACAAAAAGCGCTCGAACCTGTTCTCCAAGCTCTCGCGCGAGATCACGGTCGCGGCGAAGATGGGCCTCCCCGATCCGGACGCGAACGCGCGCCTCAGGGCGGCGGTGACCACCGCCCGCGCCCAGTCGATGCCCAAGGACAATATCCAGCGGGCGATCGACAAGGCTTCGGGCGGCGAGGCGGAGAATTACGAGGAGCTGCGCTACGAAGGCTTCGGGCCCGGCGGAGTCGCACTGATCGTCGAGGCTCTGACCGACAACCGCAACCGCACCGCCACCAACATGCGCACCGCTTTCTCCAAGAACGGCGGCAATCTCGGCGCTTCGGGTTCGGTCAGCCACGGTTTCGAGCGGCTTGGCCTGGTCGCCTATCCCGCCTCCGCGGGAAGCGCGGACTCCGTCTTCGAAGCCGCGATCGAGGCGGGCGCAGAGGACGTCGAATCGGATGAGGAGGGCCACCAGATATGGACGGCGCAGGAGGACCTCCACGGCGTCGCCCGAGCGCTCGAGGATGCGCTCGGAGCGCCCGAGAGCGTCAAGCTCGCCTGGCGGCCCGGCACGAAGGTCGAGGTCGGGGCCGACGATGCCGGCCAGCTCATGAAACTGATCGACACGCTCGAGGACGACGACGACGTCCAGACCGTCTGGGGCAATTACGACGTCCCCGACGAGGTGATGGAGAAGCTTTCTTGATCCTCCCCGGACTCGGTGCCGGTCCTTCGATACGCCGCTTCGACTTCGCTCAGCGGCTACTCAGGATGAGCGGACGTGAACGTTTCGCTCATCCTGAGTAGGGACTGAGCTTGGCGAAGACCCGTATCGAAGGACCTGCCCGTTTCGGGGAGGAGCAGCCTGCATGATCATCCTCGGCCTCGATCCCGGCCTCGGCTGCACCGGCTGGGGGGTGATCGCAGCCGACGGCAATAGTCTCAGCCATGTCGCCAACGGCCAGATCCGCACCGATCCGAAAGCCGAGCTGCCCGCCCGCCTGGTCGATCTCCACGGGCGCCTGCTCGCGGTTCTGGCCGAGCATCTCCCCGCGGCCGCGGCGGTGGAGGAGGTGTTCGTCAACGACAATCCGCAATCGACCCTTAAGCTCGGCCAGGCCCGCGGAGTGGTCCTGCTCGCCGCCGCCAGCCTCGGCGTTCCCGTCGGCGAATATGCGCCACGGCTGGTCAAGAAGGCAGTGGTCGGCACCGGCGGGGCGGAGAAGGCGCAGGTGCACGCCATGGTCCAGCGGCTGCTTCCGGGCGTGAAGATCGTGGGAGCCGATTCGGCGGATGCCCTGGCGGTGGCGATCACCCACGCCCACCATCTCGCGACGGCCCGGCGGGTGGCCTAGCCCGTCATCCCGGCGAAAGCCGGGACCTCGGGACAAGAAGTCTCGGCGGGTCTCCCCGAGGTCCCGGCTTTCGCCGAGATGACGATCGCCGGCTTCGACAAGCTAAGTCCGAACGGATAGTAGGATTGCGATGCCTCTTCCCCATACTGCCCGCTCATGATCGCCAAGCTCCGGGGCCTGCTCGACAGCTTCGCCGCCGACCATGCCGTGGTCGACGTCGGAGGCGTCGGCTATCTCGTCTTCGCCTCGACCCGGACGCTGGCCTCGCTCGGGCCGGTCGGCGGCGAGATCGTGCTCCACACCGTCATGCAGGTCAGCGAGGACGACATCCGCCTCATCGGCTTCGCCTCGGCCGACGAGCGCGACTGGTTCCGCCTCCTGATCTCCGTCCAGGGCGTTGGAGCCCGGGTCGCTCTCGCCATTCTCTCGACGCTGACCGGAGACGAGCTTCACCGGGCGGTTGCGGGCGGCGACTCCGCGATGATCGCCCGCTCCCCCGGAGTCGGCCCCAAGCTCGCCCAGCGAATCGTCCACGAGCTGAAGGACAAGGTCGGGGCGCTGGCCCTGGGCCCCGCCACGGCCGCCCTCGCCGCCGCCCCCGGCAGCGCCGCCGGCGATGCCGCCTCCGCGCTCCTCAATCTCGGCTTCCGCCCCGGCGAAGCGGCGGCCGCGGTGGCCAAGGCGGAAGCCGAGCTCGGCCCGGGGGCGACCCTCGACGCGCTGGTGCGCACGGCGCTGAAGAAGGCGGCGAAGTAGCCGTCGTCCCGGCGAAAGCCGGATTCTCGGTGAGGCCCGCCGTGCCTCTATTGGCCCCGAGGTCCCGGCTTCCGCCGGATGACGGGCAATCGGTCCACGATGTCAAAGAGCCTGCCGAACGAGTCCGAACGCCCCTCCACCACCCTTTCGGGTGTCCGCACCGCGCCACCTGCGGCGCCGCGAAGGACGGCCTGCGACAAACCCGCTCGACAGCAAGGCCGCTTCGGCTAATGCTCCGGTCATGGAGCAGGAGCGGATCATCGGCGGGGAACGGCGCCCCGAGGACATCGACGCCGCTCTCAGACCCAAGACGCTCGACGATTTCGTCGGCCAGAAGGCGGCGCGGGAAAACCTTCGGGTCTTCATCGACGCGGCCAAGAGCCGGGGCGACGCGCTCGATCATGTCCTCTTCTTCGGCCCGCCGGGCCTCGGCAAGACGACCCTGGCCCAGATCATCGCGCGCGAGCTCGGGGTCGGCTTCCGCGCCACCTCGGGCCCGGTCATCGCCAAATCGGGCGATCTCGCCGCACTGCTCACCAACCTGGAAGATGGCGACGTCCTCTTCATCGACGAAATCCACCGCCTCGCCCCCGCGGTCGAGGAGATACTCTATCCCGCGATGGAGGACCGAGCCCTCGATCTGATGATCGGGGAGGGCCCCTCGGCCCGCTCCGTACGCATCGATCTTCCCAAATTCACCCTCGTCGGCGCCACCACCCGGCAGGGACTGATCACCACCCCGCTCCGCGACCGTTTCGGAATTCCCGTCCGGCTGACTTTCTATTCGGTCGAGGAGCTGGAGCAGGTCGTCCGCCGGGCGGCGCGGCTGCTCGGCCTTTCGCTCTCGGAAGACGGAGCCAAGGAGATCGCCCGGCGCTCCCGCGGCACTCCGCGGATCGCCGGCCGGCTGCTCCGCCGGGTGCGCGATTTCGCCCAGTCTGCCGGCGCCGGCGAGGTCGATGCGCAAGTCGCGGATGGAGCCTTGACCCGGATGGAGGTCGACCAGCTCGGCCTCGACGCGATGGACCGGCGCTACCTGACGATGATCGCCGAGCTCTACAA
>DASVTA010000037.1:0-3547 GCA_036387815.1 Allosphingosinicella sp. | reverse complement strand
ACCACCCGCATCATGTCACCCATCGCGGCAACAACCGGCAACGCACCTTCTTCGGCGAGCACGACTACCGGCTCTACACGCGCTATCTGGCCGAGGCGTGCGCCGCGAGCGCAACCTCGGTTTGGGCATGGTGCCTGATGCCCAACCACGTCCACCTGGTGCTTGTGCCCTCCGCCGAGAGCGGCCTCAGCGCCGCCCTCCATCGAACCCAGGGCCGCTACACCCGTGCCGTCAACGCCCGTGAGAAGTGGGTCGGTCAGCTGTGGCAGGGACGCTTCGCCTCTTTCGTCATGGACGAGCGCCACCTTCTCGCCTGCGCCCGCTACGTCGAGCTCAATCCGGTCCGGGCCGGGATCGTCGCACGGGCCGCCGACTGGCCTTGGTCGAGTGCCCGAGCGCATCTCGGCGGGCCGGCCGACGCGTTGACCGATCCCCGCCCGCTTCTGGAAAGGTGGCCGGACTGGCGGTCCGTGCTGGAGGCGGGCGAGGACGAGGCGGCGCAGCGGGCGATCCGGGCGCGCGAGCGAAGCGGCCGCCCGCTCGGAAGCGACTCCTTCCTCGCCGGTCTGGAGACCGTCACCGGGCTCCGGCTTCTTCCTCGACGCCGGGGCCGCCCACCGGCTCGCCCCACCGAATCAACGACTTAGAAATTGGTGCCTGGCACCAATTCCGCCAAGCCGCCGCCCGCTCGCCAGCGACTCCTCCCTTCCCGTCTCGAGATTGGCGCCGGGCACCTGCTTCTTCCTCGGCGGCGGGCCCGCCCCCGGGCTTGCGCCACGAATCAACGACTTAGAAATTGGTGCCTGGCACCAATTTCGCCGGGGTTGCACCCGGCTTCCTGACGGGCCCGATCCGCTACGGGCTGACGCGGTTCGCCTGCTCCGGCACTCCGCCCGACGGCTAAAGCGTCCGGAAAGGCGCGCAGGCGGAGACACCCCAAATCCGGCCCGAACCGCCGAAGGTCGAACCGGGCGGCGAGCTGCCGCCTGCCGCGTCGCTTGACGCTGCGGGTGACCCGGCTAGACCCGAGCCATGCCCTTCCCGCACCGCCATCTGCTCGGCATCGACGCCCTCTCCGCGGAGGACATAATCTTCCTTCTCGACGAGGCCGAGCCCTGGGCCGGGTTCAACCGGAGCGCCCGCAAGGCGGACCAGCGGCTCGCCGGCCTCACCCAGTTCAACCTGTTCTTCGAGAACAGCACCCGCACCCTCTTCTCCTTCGAGGTCGCGGGCAAGCGGCTCGGAGCCCAGGTCGCGAACTTCCACCCGGGCGGTTCGAGCGTCCGCAAGGGCGAGAGCCTGATCGACACCGCCCTGACCCTCGGCGCGATGCGGCCCGACGTGATGATCGTCCGCCACGGCGAGACCGGCGCTCCGCAGCAGGTGGCCGACGTGGTCGACTGCCCAGTGATCAATGCCGGCGACGGAACCGGCGAGCACCCCACCCAGGCGCTCCTCGACGCGCTGACGATCCGGCGGCGCAAGGGGCGGATCGAAGGCCTGAAGGTCGCCATCTGCGGCGACATCCGCCACAGCCGGGTGGCCGGTTCGAACATCAGGCTGCTTCCCAAGCTGGGGGCGGAGGTGCGGCTGGTGGCGCCCCCTGCGCTGCTTCCCGCCGACAGCTCCGGCCTCGCCACCTTCACCGATCTCGACGCGGGGCTGGAGGGCGCGGACGTGGTGATGATGCTGAGGATCCAGCGCGAGCGGATGGAGGAAAGCGTCTCGGGCGGCCTCGCCGATTTCCACGGCCGCTACGGGCTTACGATGAAGCGGCTCGAACGGGCCGCGCCCGACGCCATCGTCATGCACCCAGGCCCGATGAACCGCGGAGTCGAGATCGACAGCGAGGTCGCCGACCACCCGGTCCGCTCCGCGATCCTCGAGCAGGTCGAGATGGGCGTGGCGGTGCGGATGGCCGTGCTCGACGTGCTGACGAGGGAGCGGCGAGGCTAGCCCCCCTCCTTGCAAGGGAGGGGAGAGGTGCCTGATCCCGGCGAAGCGCGACGCGCCGCCGTAATTGGTGCCAGGCACCAATTAACTTCAGGCCCCCGTAATTGGTGCCTGGCACCAATTAACTTCCAGCGACACCGGTTAACTTCCAAGGGAAGGAAGAGATCAGCCCCGGCGGGTCGTTCCGTAGCGGCTCGCCCAGCGCACCGGCGAATCGCCGGCGACGGTGCGGACGAAGCAGGCGCCGCCCTTTGTCTGGATCGAGCGGCAGGCGTTCGCGGCCGCCGAGCGGCTTTCGAAGCCGGCGACCGAAAGCCGGTGGAGCGTTCCGCGGCCGGGGACGCTGACCGTGGTGCTGAGCGGGATCAGGTCGGCGAAGCCGAAGCGCTTCAGCATCTGCGACCAGGCCCGCTCGACCGAGGAGGGCGAGCTGTAGGCGCCGAGCTGGACCGCGAAGCGGCCGGGCGCGCCCTTTCCGGCCCGGACGGAGCGGGCAGGCGCCTCGAAGCGCGGCGTCGGGGTTTCGATGGAGCGCGGGGCGGCGATCACCGAAGGCTGTGGCGTGACGAGCGCCTGCACGGCCTCCGCGTAGAGCGGCCGGGTCTGCTCGCCGGGAGCCGGAGCGGCGGCCTCGGAGGCGGCGCGCTCGCTCACCCATTGCGGAAGCTCGATCGAGGCGGTGCGGACCGGCGCGGGCTCAGGCTCGGCCTGGGCGAGCACCGGTGCGGACTCGGGCTGAGCCAGAGCGGGCGCGGCGGCGGTAACCGTTTCCGGCGCCGGCTCGGGCAGCGGACCGGCGGCCGCGAAGGCGGTGGCGGCGGGCTGAGGCTGAGCCAAAGCAAGCCTGACCGGCTGGCCCGAATCCTCGGCGGGAGCGACCCCGAGCAGGGCGGCGACCTGGACGGCGCCGCCGCCGGGCTGCGCAAGCGCCGCCCATTGCTGGAGCCGGGCGCCGAGATCGCGGGGCGAAACATCCTGAGCGGCGGTGATCCGCGCCTTCTCCCAATCGCCCGCAAGCGCGTAGGAAAGGGCGAGATTCTGGCGGGTGCGGCCGGTGGCGCCGGGCGCCCTGGCGGCGGGCTCGAGCAACTCGATGGCCCGGCCGGGTTCTCCGGCGAGGGCGTAAGCGAGGCCGATATCGGCGGGAGACGCCGTCTCGGCCAGCCGGTCGAGCTCGGCGACCGCTCCGGCCGGACGGCCCAAAGCGATCCGGGCCAGGGCGATGCTGAACGACGCTCGGGCGTTGGTGGGATCGAGCTGCTGGACGTCGGCGAAAGTGGCTTCCGCCGACTGGAAGCGCCCGTTCTTCAGATAGAGGTCGGCCAGGATCATCCGGTAGCCGACGTCGCGCGGGCTGAGCTCGACCGCCTGCTCGGCGAAGACGAGACCTTCCTTATACTCGCCCTTGCGAACCGCCTCCTGCGCCCTGGCAAAGAACGAAGCCGCCTGCTGCTCGCCCTTCGGCGCTTTCGCCGAGGCCGAGGCGAGGTGCGATCCGGGAGCCCCGCAGGCGACCATCGTGGTGCCGATGGCCAAAGCGGAAGCCGCGAACTTCAGTGCGACGCTCTTGTTCATCCTACCCACTCCGATCAAC
>DASVTA010000036.1:0-4004 GCA_036387815.1 Allosphingosinicella sp. | reverse complement strand
CAAGATCCGAAGCGCCCGGGTCGAGCTCGGCGAGGTCGAAGCGCATTTGAGGACCCTCGGCGACTTCCGCGACATTCTCGTGGTCCCTTACTCCCCTTCCCTGGGGGAAACGGAGCTGGCCTGCTATTTCGTGCGCGCTCCGGGGCAGAGCGTAGACAAGCAGGGCTTGCGGGCGGCGTTGGCGCACAGGGTCCCACAATATATGGTTCCTGCCTATTTCGTCGAGCTGAGCTCCATCCCGTTGACCGCGAACGGCAAGCCCGACCGGAAGGCCCTGCCCCTGCCGGTTGCGCCTTCGGGGCTACAGTCGGCGGAGCCGGCAAATCCGACCGAAGCCGCGATCGCGGCAATCTGGGCGGACCTGCTGGGCACCGGCGAGGTTGGAGCGGATTCTGACTTCTTCGTGCTCGGCGGGCATTCGCTTCTCGCCATGCGGGCGCTGGCGCCGCTTTCCGAACTTGCCGGCCGCCAAGTAAGGGTGGCCGAAATCATCGGCGCTCCAACCCCGAGGCGGCTCGCTCGGGCGATCGCGAAGGGGGAGAGCGCCGAGAGGGTCGCAGTCCGCTATCTCAATTGCCGGACCCCGACCGCTCCGCTCTTCCTGATCATGCCGACCATCCTCGGGTCGACCGACTTTTTCGCGAGGCTTGCAGCCGGGTTGCCGCCGGAATTCGAATGTGCGGTGTGGAACCCGCCCCAGGACGACGGCGCGGCTCAGCCCCTCGGCATTCGCGAAGCGGGCGCTCTGTGCGCCCGCGAGGTCGCCGACATCGCGCGGCATCGGGACGTCGTCCTGTTCGGCTGGTCGTTCGGCGGCCTCGTCGCGATGGAGACGTTCCGATCGCTTCGGCATGACCGACTTGCGCTCATCGTCGCCGATTCGTTCGTGAGCGCTCGTCCCGGCGAGACGCCGGAGCGGGACTCGGCCGCGGTCTTCAACGCCATGCTGGCCCAGGAAGGGCTGGATCCGGTCGGCCTTCCCGCCCAATCGCTTCTCGAGCGTTTCCGGTCGAACTTCGCCGCATCCCGAGCCTATGCGGCGGAGGCTGTGAACGACGACCGGCCGGTATTCGAATTGCGCGCGAAAATTCGGGAGAGCGGCAGCGAGGACCTCCTGCGCCTGGCGGATGCCGCCGGGCTACGGGCGCAGGTCGTCGAGGTTGAGGGCGATCATTACTTCATCAACGACGTCCGAGGCGCCGGGGCGGTGGCGACCGTCGCCCTCGCCGCTTTGGACGCGCTTCAAAGCCGAGCCTGAGTTCGACGTCGCAGGGCATCCCGAGAAAGGCGCCAGATGAACAAGGTTCAAAGCCGAGACGTCGCGACCGAAAGTCCCGTCTCTTATCCCGAAACGTCGCTGAGCGAGCTTCTGCTGCACAATTCGCGAAACCTGGGCGGGACCGTCGCCGTCGAGTCCGGTGCGGCGTCGCTCACCTATGCCGAGCTCGGCGAAGCGGTCCGCCGCGCCGCCTTCGGCCTCGTCCAGGCCGGCTGCGTTCCAGGCTCGACCGTCGCCATCTACATGCCGCGGTCGATAGACCAGATCGTGGCGATCCTCGCGGTCCATCATCTCGGCGCCGCCTACCTGCCGATCAATCCCGCCCACGCGCTCCTTCGAAACCAGCGCATACTCGACGATTCCCGGGCGCCCATATTGCTCCATGCGGCGGGCGGAAGCGAGCCTCCGGCCGGCGCAGCGACCGTTTCGATCTGCTTCGAAACGCTCGTCGACTCGGTTCGGGACAGCGTTCGGGACCCCTGCCCGCACGATCCCCCGGCGCCCGCCTACATCTTGTACACCTCCGGCTCGACCGGCGAGCCCAAGGGCGCCGTGCTGCCGCGCGGAGCCCTTTCCAATCATACCCTCTGGTTCAACGACGAATTCGGGATCGGCCCAGGCGACCGGCTCCTGCAGCGCACATCGTGCACGTTCGATGCCTCGGTCTACGAGATATTCTGTTCGCTGACCGCGGGCGCGACCCTGGTGCTGTCGCCGGTCCAAAGCGACGAGGACGTGCTCGCCTGCGCCGACGCCTTCGAGACCCTCGATATCACCCGCTTTCCCTGCGTGCCCTCGCTCCTGGACGTCTTCCTGGAAGCGGGGCTGATCGCGCGCATGCCGCGCCTGCGCACAGTCTTCCTGGGGGGCGAGAAGCTCACCGTGGAGCTGGTCCGAAGGCTGGCTTCGCAAACGTCCGCCGAATGCGTGAATCTCTATGGCCCCACCGAAACGACGATCGACACCACCTTCGTCCGGGTCGCGGGTTTCTCCGGGGAAATACCCATCGGCAAGCCGATTGCCAACGTCGAGGTGCACGTGGTCGACGAGGACCTGCGCGAAGTGCCGGACGGGCAGGAGGGTGAGCTCCTGATCAGCGGGGCCGGGCTGGGACTCGGTTACCTCAACCGGCCCGAGCTGACGGCGAAATCATTCATCTCCGTACCGCCCGAGCTTGGCGGCCGGGCCTATCGAACGGGCGATCGCGGCCGCCGCGGGGAAGACGGCTTCCTTTATTTTCGAGGAAGGCTCGACGGCCAGATCAAGATCCGCGGCCAGCGTATCGAGATGGGCGAGATCGAAGGCGTCTTGCGGTCGCTGCCGCTGGTAACGGCGGCCGCGGTGATCCCGAAGAAGGTCGGTGAAGGCCTGTACGAGCTCCATGCCTTCGTCACGGGCCCCTCGGCCGGCTCGGCAGGCGGCCTGAGGAGCGCGATGGAGGAGCGGCTTACCAGCGCCATGGTCCCGCACGATATCCACATAATGCCCTCCTTGCCGCTCACGAGCAGCGGCAAGATCGACCGGCAGGCGCTGGCGAGAGCCGCCGAAGCCTTTGAACCTGGGTCCGATTTCGCCCGCTCAAGTCCGGCGGAATCGGACCTGGATCCTCTGGAGCGGGATCTCGCGGCGATCTGGTCGGAACTGCTGGGCGGCCGCGAAGTCACGGGGCAAAGCCACTTCTTCGAGTGCGGCGGTCACTCGCTGCTCGCGGCGCGCATGATCCTTATGATCAGGCACAGGTTCAACGTGGTTCTGAGCACCCGGGCCCTGTACGAGAACCCGACGCTTCGCGCCCTCGCCGCCTACGTCCGCACCGTTCCCTCCGCGAAAGCGGCCGATTTGAGCACCCGCTCGCAGTCCGGCGCGGTCTCGTTCGGGCAACAGCAGATGTGGCTTTTAGAGACCGTCGCCCGCAAGCCCGCGATAATCGCGGTCGCCTACGAGCTTCACGGGCCGATCGATCGCTCCGCGCTGGAGGATTCCCTCGCGGAGCTCGTGACACGCCACTCCGCCCTGCGCCTGTCGTTCGAGCTGACCAAGCCGGACTATCGGCTGACTCAAGCGGTGGGCGACCCGCCGGCAGGGTCGTCGAGCGGCCTCCTCTCCGTACGGAACGCGCCTTGGACAAACGTCGCTGAAAGAAAGGCGACGCTCGAGGCTTGCGCGCGCGAGCGAGTCGACGCCGCCGGACCGTTCCTGATCGCAGCCACCTTGTTTTCCGAGACTCCGCTCAAGTCGGTATTCCTGATTACGATGAACCATCTTTGCGGAGACGGCTGGTCCACCAATCTGCTGCTTCGGGACCTCTCGATCATCTATAATGCTCGACTCGCGGGCGAACCGCCCGTTCTCGCTCCGACGTCGAGCTACGTCGCCTGGGCCGAGCTGGAGCGAGCCTTCTATTCCTCCGACGACGGCATCGCGGCCGTCAACGACTGGGCAACGCGCCTCCGCGGCCTTCCCACGCACCTGGAACTGCCGCGCCAGGCAGCGGGCGGGGCGCCCGCCGGGCTTGCGAGACCGTTCGCCACCTTCGAAGTCCGGTCGCATCGCAAGTCGCGGCTTGAAGAGGTCGCGAGCAGCTTCAACATTACGCCGTTCACGTTCTATCTTGCCGCCTTCGAGGCGCTGATTTCGGAACTCTACGAGGCCGAAGAGTTCATCGTCACCGTCAACTTCGCCAACAGGGTGTCGCCGGAATCGGCCGAAACGGTGGGCATGTACG
>DASVTA010000035.1:0-3231 GCA_036387815.1 Allosphingosinicella sp. | reverse complement strand
GAACCCGCGCTTCCCGGGTGCGCAATATGCCTTCCTGTCCGGCTTCGCCTTCATGCTGCCGCGGCTGCTGTCGGGAGCGGGCGGACAGGTGGTCGAGCAGCTCGACGGCGCGGGACTCGCCGGGTTCGACCTTTTCTTCCTGTTCTCCGGAGCGATCAGCCTCGCCGCGCTGCTGTTCCTCCCGCTCCTCACCGGCGCGAAACCGCGGCCGGACGATCGATGATCGACTCGGCCTTCGAGCCGGCCGCGGCGGCGGTGGCGGACGGCCGCATCCCCGCCGCCGCCCTCGGGATCGTCGACGCCGGCGGCCGCCGCCGGGTGAAGGTGGCGGGAATGGCGAGCCTCGTCCCCGAGCCCGAGCCGCTCACCGAGGCGCACTGGTTCGACCTCGCCTCCCTCACCAAGGTGATTGCGACGACGACGATGATCCTCCGCCTCGCCGAGGGGGGCCATATCGACCTGGATCGGCCGCTGACCGACGCGATCCCCGACCTTCGCCAATACGATGTCGACCAGGCGCCCGAGCGGCGGCTGACCTTCCGCGACTGCCTCGGCCATCGCACTTTTCTCCCCGCGGTCGAGCCGATCTATACCTACGGCAACGATCCCGCCCGGCTCCGCGCCTTCGTCCTCCAGCGGGATTGGCGGAAGGGCCCGCCCGTCTACTCGGACGTCAACTTCATCCTGCTCGGGATCGCGATCGAACGGATCACGGGCGCTGCGCTGTCCGACTGGCCGCTCGGCGAAGGGCTGAGCTTCGGTCCTCCGCCGGGCCCGGCCGTGGCGACCGAGCATTGCACCTGGCGCGGGCGGATCCTGCGCGGCGAGGTCCATGACGAGAATGCCGCCGCGCTGGGCGGCGCCCCTGGCCATGCCGGGCTGTTCGGAACGGTCGCCGGAGTTCTCGACTTCGCTCTCGGCCTGCTCGACGGCAGCGGCGCCTCGCCGGCGATGCTGGAGGCGATCCGCACTCCCGTTCACGCCGAGCGCACCTGCGGGTGGGAGCGCCGCTTCGACGGCTGGCACGGCGGCGATTCCTGCACGGCGGCGACGATCGGGCACACCGGCTTCACAGGCACCGGCCTCTGGGTCGATTTCGGCCGCGGCCTCGCCTGGACGCTCCTGACCAACCGGGTCCACCCGACCCGGCACCGCGAAACCGGCATCGCCGAGCTACGCCGGGCGACGGGGGAGGCGGTGATCGAGGCGTTGGACGGATAAATCCTCCCCCGGATTTACGGGGGAGGGGGACCGTGCGAAGCGCGGTGGAGGGGTTCTCCGGCGCTGGAAGAGCCGCTCCACCATGCTTCGCATGGTCCCCCTCCCCTGCAAAAGCAGGGGAGGAAACTGGCAGGCGCCGCTAATTTTCCTCGGCGATCATCACCAGCGCCGCGTCCATCGCCGCCGTGGCGCGGGCGCCTTCGGGAATGTCGTTGGCATAAGCGGAGAAGAGCAGCGTCCTGCCGCTCCTGGCGGTCATGTAGCCGGAAAGCGCCGCGCTCGCGTTGAGCGTGCCCGTCTTCGCGAACAGCTTTTTCTCGAGCGGCGTTCCGCCGAACCGCCTCGCCAGCGTTCCATCGACTCCGCCGATCGGCAGGCCGGCGCGCCACTGCGGGCCCCAGGGCCGGGCGGAGGCCCAGCGCAGGAAGGCGATCATCCCGCGCGGAGCGACCCGGTTGTAGGTCGACATCCCGGAGCCGTCCGAGAAATCGTAGCCGGAGCGCGGCACTCCCGCGCGCTCCAGCATGGCCCTGACCGCGGCCAGCCCATCGGCGATCGAGCCGGTCCCCTCCCGCCTCCCGACCCGCCTCAGCAGCAGCTCGGCGTGCAGATTCTGGCTCACCTTGTTGGTGAGCGCGATGTCCGAGGCGAGCGGAGGCGGGGTAAGGCGGGCGAGCGGCTCCGATCGGGGCGGCCGCGGCGGCGGAGCGCCCTTGCGGACGGCGGGATCGTCCCAGGGGCGTGGTGGCCGGTGGCGGGCTGCGACCGTTCCGATCACCCGCACGCCCCGTTCCTCCAGCAGCGCCTTCAGGCGCCACGCGGCGAACTCGGCCGGATCGTCGATCCCCAGGCGCAGCAGCTCGGGCTCCGAGCCGCTCGCGATCGTCCCCGTGAGGCGGACCAGCCGGCTGCCCGGAAGCCGGTCGAACTCGAGCGCGGTCTCCCCGCCGGCGACGGTGACCGCTCGATTGTCGACAGTGTAATAAGGGAGGAGGTCGAGGCTCGGCGGCTGGCCGGGGGCGCCGGGCGCGACCCGCATCGGAAGCTCGTTGTCGTCCACGCTCAGCGCCGAGGTGGCGGTGCCGGAACGAGTGGGAATATTGTTCCAGCTCATCCCCGGGCTCCAGCGCTCATCGGGAAAGAGGCTGTCGTCTCCGATCACGTGGCCGACCGTGCGGACTTTGGCGGCCACCGCGTCCGCAAGCGCCGTGAGGCAGTTTTCGCTGCAATCGGGGCGGCTGGAGAGGCGGGCGTCGCCGCCGCCCTCGAGGACGACGTCGGGGACTCGGCCGTCCGCCCGCTCCAACCGGACGGCAGCGCCGCCCTCCACGTCGGGTGAGCCGACATCGGCGAGCGTGTCGAAGGCGGCCGCGGTGGTGAACATCTTGGTGTTGGACGCGGGGATGAAGCGGGAGTCCGGCGCGATCGCGATGATTTCGCGGCCCTCCTCCGTCGCGACGACCAGCCCGAAGCGCGTTCCGGGCCCGGCTTCCCTCAGCTTGGCCTCGACCCGCTGCTGAAGGTCCGCCCGTTCGTCAGCCGCGGTCCCGGGCGCCGCCGCCGAAGCGAGGGCCAAGGCCAGTCCACCTATGAAGAGCGTCCGCCGAGTCATCGAACGACCCTAGAGGCAAAGACCGCCGTAGCAATGCTACGCATATCATTCAGAGGATTCCCGCCGCCATAACTCCGGCGCATGGCCGCTGCAGTCGCGCTTGTCGGTCGCCGGCATCGCCTCCAATAGAGCCCGATGAAATTATTACGCCGGCTAATTCTCGGGTTGTGGGCCGCCGGGCTCATGCTTGGGCAGGCCTCGGCCTTCGCCCCCTCTCCTCGCGAGACCCTTGCCGCGGCCTTGGCGCTGCCCGTCGCGAGCGAACTCGTCGGAGCGCGCGAGGCTCCCCGCTTCGCCTGGGTGGAGAGCGCCGCGGGGGTGCGGAACATCTGGTTCGCCGAGCGGGGGAAGGCCGCCCGCAGGCTGACGGCGTTCACCGAAGACGACGGGCAGGCAGT
>DASVTA010000034.1:0-2395 GCA_036387815.1 Allosphingosinicella sp. | reverse complement strand
GTCCAGTAGAGCTGGAGCCCCGCCGCGAACGGCGCCATCGCGAACATCAGCACCCAGGGCATGATCGCGAACATCTGCCGCTGCACCGGGTCCGTCGCCGGCGGATTGAGCTTGAACTGAAGCCACATGGTGATCCCGAGCAGGATGGGAAGCACGCCCAGCGCGAGGAAGTAAGGCGGCTGGAAGGGAAGGTAGCCGAACAAGTTGACGGGGGTCAGCGGATCCGGCGCGGACAGGTCCTTGATCCAGAGGGCGAACGGCTTGTGCCGCATCTCCACCGACACCATCAGCACCTTGTAGAGCGCGTAGAAGATCGGGATCTGGATCAGGATCGGCAGGCACCCGGCCATCGGGTTGACCTTCTCCTCCTGGTACAGCTTCAGCATCTCCTGCTGCAGCTTGGGCTTGTCGTCCTTGTGCCGGTCCTGAAGCGCCTTCATCTTGGGCTGGAGGACCCGCATCGCGGCCATCGACTTGAACTGCTTCTGAGCGATCGGGAACATCAAGGTCCGGACGATCAGCGTCAGGCAGATGATCGCCACCCCGAAATTGCCGATCTGGGCAAACAGCCAGTTCAGGAGCGAGAAGATCGGCTTCATGAACCATTCGAACCAGCCCCAGTCGATCGCCTGCTCGAGCGGAGTGCCGAGCTGCTCGGTGTAGCGGTCGAGAAGCTGGATCTCCTTGGCTCCCGCGAACAGGTGGGAGCTGTAGGTCATGACCTTGCCGCGCGCAGCGATCGACGGGGCCGTGATCGCCTCCGCCTGGTAGCTGTCGGTGGCGCGGTTGTGCCGGAAGGCGGCGTCGACCTGACTCGCCTGGTTGGGAACCACTGCGGTCAGCCAGAAGGTGTCGGTGAAGCCGATCCAGCCGCCGCGGCCGGCGAAGCGGCGCTCGCCGGTCTCGGCGACGGTGCTGTAGTCGTTGTCATAGTCCGCGGCGCCGTTGAACACGCCCATCGGGCCGGCATGGGCGGTCCAGGGATCGGGATCCTTGGACGCTCCGATCCGGCTGAGCACGGAATAGGGACGAACGGCGATGTCGCCGGCGCCGCGGTTGATGACCTTCTGGTCGACCGAGAACAGGTAGCCGTCGTCGACGGCGAGGCCGATCTGGAAGATCTGACCCTGGCCGTTGTCCCAGCTCAGCGTGACGGGGCTCCCCGGCGCGAGCCGGGTGCCGCTCGCCGTCCAGACCGTGTCCGCGGCGGGCACGCGCTGCGGCTCGCCGGCCCAGCCGAAGCTCGCGAAATAGGCGCCAGGGCTTCCGGCCGGGGAGAGCAGGCGGATCGCCGGCGAATTCTTGGCCAGGCTTTCGCGATGCGTGGTGAGCACGAGATCGTCGATCCGCGCGCCCTTGAGGTTGATCGAGCCCGCCAAATGCGGGGTCTGGATCCGAACCCGCGGCGTCGCGCCGAGCACTTCCCCGCGGCTTCGCATGGCGACGGGACCGTCGGCGGTCGGGTCGGCTCTGGGCTGCGCGAGGGGCACGGACTTGCCGTCCACCATTTTGGTCGCCGGCGGCTTGGCCGTTGGCAGGAAGCTTTCGCTCAGGAAGCTCCAGCCGATCAGGACGATCGCCGACAGGACGATTGCCAGGATCATGTTGCGCTGATCGTTCACCTAATTCCCCTCACCCTCACGGTACCGGATCGTGCCCGGAGCCCCCCCACGGGTGGCATCGCAGCAGACGTCTGGCGGCCATCCAGCCGCCGCGAAGTGCCCCATAGCGCTGGAGCGCCGTGATTGCATAGGCCGAGCAACTCGGCTGATAACGGCAGCTCGGCGGCAGGACCTGCGAAGGTCCCTTCTGCCAGGCCCGAGCGATCAGGATGAGCAGCCTGGCGATCATTGCTCGCTTCCCGTCATCCCGGCGGAAGCCGGGACCTCGGGGAGACCCGCCGAGCTTTCTTGTCCCGGGGTCCCGGCTTTCGCCGGGATGACGGAGGTCCCCGAAACCTTGCGCAGCGCCTTCTCCAGCTCCGCCCTCAGCAGTCCGAAATCGCGCTCGATCCCGCCCTGGCGGCCGATGAGGACGTGGTCCGCGCCGGCGATCCCGTTCGCCGGCAGCAGGTCGCGGGCCAGGCTCCGGAACCGCCGCTTCATCCGGTTTCGGACGACGGCGCCGCCGATCTTCTTGGTGACCGTGATTCCGAGCCGGATCCGCCTGTCGCCGTCCTCGCGCGGACGCACTAGGAGGACGAATCCGGGCATGGGCGCGCGGCGGCCGCGATTGGCCGCGAGGAAATCGGCTCGGCGGGTGAGGGAGCTCAGGCGGAGAGGGACTTGCGGCCCCGCGCCCGGCGCGCGGCCAGGATCTTGCGGCCGCCGACGGTCGCCGTCCGGGCCCGGAAGCCGTGCCGGCGCTTGCGCACGAGATTGCTCGGCTGGAAGGT
>DASVTA010000033.1:0-5612 GCA_036387815.1 Allosphingosinicella sp. | reverse complement strand
CGGAACGCCCGCCGGCAACGCCTAGGCTTCCGCCGATCGTCATCCCGGCGAAAGCCGGGACCTCGGCGAGACCCGCCGAGACTTATCGACCTGAGGTCCCGGCTTTCGCCGGGATGACGGACTTGCCGGGATGACGGACTTGCCGGGATGACGGACTTGCCGGGATGACGGACTGGCCCCTGGACGGCCGGCATTTGGCGCCGCCCTAGCCCTCCGCCACCAGCTCGGCCACGACCGCGGCGGCGTCGACGCCAAGCACCCGGGCGATGACGATGAACTCCGACACTTCGAGCCGCCGCTCGCCCCGTTCGTAATTGGAGACGAAGGATTGCGGTCGGCCGAGCCGGTCGGCCAGGTCCGCCTGCCTCAGGCCGCGGGCCCGCCGGGCTTCGAGCAGCCGCCGGCGAAGCCGGTCGGCGGGGCGTTCGCGTCCCGGCGGTAACGGGGCCTCCGCCTCCTGCGCCTCGTCGCCGCGGAGGCGGACGAGCTCTTCCGCCAGCCGCTCGAGCTCGGCGCTGAGCCGCTCCAGACTTGCCTGTTGCCTTGTTCCCACGCTCGCAAACCCCCACGTTAAGCGAAATCCACGGCCTCCGACTAATTGCTTTGCGATGGATTGTCGAGGCCGCTCTGGCGGAAAGCGAGGCGTTGCGGCCGGCGCCGTGCCGATGTAGCCATGCGCCATGGCCACCCTCGCTCCCGACCTCTCCCGCTATTCCCGAGTAGCCATCTGGCTGCACTGGATCATCGCCGCTTTGATCGTGCTCAACCTGGCGCTCGGTTTTTTCGCCGAGGAATTCGACCGGGCCGCCCGGGCGGCGATGATGAACGCCCACAAAGCGACCGGCTTCACCATCCTTCTTCTGACCCTGGCGCGGATCGCGTGGCGGCTGGGCCACCGGCCGCCAGCCTTCGACCCGGTGCTGAAGGCGTGGGAGGTTGCGCTCGCCCGCCTGATCCACGGCCTGTTCTACGTCTTCCTGATCGTCATGCCGGTCACCGGCTGGCTGGTCGTTTCGACGGGGCGGCGTCCTATCACCAGCTTCTTCGGCCTGTTCGACGTCCCGCCGCTCCCGGTCCCCCGCGCCGAGGAGGCGCATGAATATTGGGAGAAGGTCCACGAGATACTCGCTTACGCCGCTCTCGCGCTCATCGCCCTTCATGTCGCCGGAGCCCTGAAGCATCATTTGGGCGGCCACCGCCATCTGATCGGACGGATGGCGCCCTGGGCCTGGAGAGGCGAAAGCCGCCCTTGAAACCTTCCAAGCCTTTCATACATTTAACCTGACGCGCCGACGTATTCCCCCCTTTGCGGCGGTGCGTTGCGCCCTTCGGGGCGCTCCTCCCTGAACCTGGCCACCCCGCGGTCTCCGCGGGGTGGTTTTTTATCGGCCGGCGCCGCGCGCCATGCGGCCGTCAGAAGCTTGGAGGCTTGGCGACGCAGGTGGAGAAGAGGCGCGCCATGGCCGCGCTTCCGGCGATGGGGAAGGTTCCAACCCGCTTGCCGCCCCGCCTGATCTCCAGCGTGCGGCCTTTCTCGAGAGCGGCGATGAAGGCCTTCTGAGCCACGCCCATCCGGTAGCTCGGCCCGGGCTTGCCGTCGAAATCCTCGAGCATGTTCGAATGCATGGCGCGCTCGATGGGCCGCCCGTCGATCCGCACCTCCAGGTCGTAGTGGCGCTCCGCCGCCGCCTCGTCCTCCGGGTCGAGCGGCGCCAGGCCCGGCGCCCACAGGATCAGGCTGTCGGAATGATCGTCCCATTTGGCCAGCCGCAGGGTCAGCCGTTCGCCGCCGGCGAGCTGGCGCACCGCCATGCAATAATTGCCGGCCTCGCCATAATACCAGCCGTTGGCGAGGCGCCGCGGAGTCTCGACCGGCGGCCGCGCGGCCGCGGCGGCGGCGGGGAGCAGGAGCGCCAGCGCGAGGGCCGGGAGAGATTTGCGCATCGTCACTCGGCCGCGATCGCCGAGGGCCGATCGAGGGCGGCGGCGGCGAGGGCCTCGGCGGCGAGAGCCTCGGCGATGGCGGCGATGAGGCGGGCGACCCGGTCGAAACCGGGGCCGGCCGTGCGCAGATCGGGAGCCAGGTAAAGCGAGCGGTCGAGCTCGAGCTGGAGGGCATGGATCCCCAGCGCCGGCCGCCCGTGGCGCTCGGTGATGTGGCCGCCGGCATAAGGCGCATTGCGCGCGACCTTGAAGCCGGCGGCGCGGGCGGCGCCCTCCGCCGCGGCGACGAGGGCTTCGGCCATGCTTCCGCCGTGACGGTCGCCCAGCACCACCGGCGCCTCGCCCTCGCCGCCGCGCGGGGGCATCGAGTGGCAATCGAGAAGGACGGCGATCCCGAAGCGCGCTTTCGCCGCCTGCAGTTCCGACTCCAGGGCGGCGTGATACGGCCGGTGGATCGCCTCCACGCGACGGGCGACCTCGGCAGCGGCGATGCGTTGCCGCCAGATCGCTCCGGAACCGGCGATCCGCGCCGGAATCAGCCCAAGCCCGCCGCGGGTGCGCGGCGATTCGACCGTGGCGTCGGGAGCGGGGCGCGGCAGCACCATCGCCGGATCGAGCTCCCGCTCGTCGCGGTTGAGGTCGATCTCGGCCCTCGGCGAATCGGCGATCAAAGCAACCGATCCGCCTTCGACGGCGCGCCAGACCAGCCGGTCGACCAGCCGGTCCTCGAGGCTCTCCAGCCGCGCCCGCGACAGGCGGGAGGAGGCGAGCAGCCCGTCCGAATAAGCGCGTCCGGCATGGGGGACGGAAACGATCACCGGCCGACCCGGCTTGTCGGGCCCCAGGCGGCGGAAAGGAGGCGTGGAGTCGGGCATTTGCACCTTCAAGGTAAGTAGTCCGGAATTGGCACGCAATCGTCTTCCGCCGCCCCTTTGCGGCGACGCCGCGCGCTCGCGCTGGAAAAGCGCTCCGCCTTCGGGCATAGAAAGGGCCGGCGGACGCGCATCGGGCGCGGCCGGTTCAGGGGCATTCATGGTCAGGATCCTGCTGGCGGAGGACGATGCGTCGATGCGCTCCTATCTCAGCCGGGCGCTCGAGCGCGCCGGCTACGAGGTGGTGAATGTCGACCGCGGCACCGCCGCCTTGCCGCTGCTCGAGGCGGAAAGCTTCGACCTGCTTCTGACCGACATCGTCATGCCGGAGATGGACGGGATCGAGCTTGCCCAGAAAGCGGCCGTGATCGCTCCGGAGATGCGGGTCATGTTCATCACGGGCTTCGCGGCGGTCGCGCTCAAGGCCGGCAAGGCCGCGCCGAACGCCAAGGTGCTCTCGAAGCCCTTCCACCTGCGCGACCTGGTCGCCGAAGTCGACCGCCTGTTCCAGACCGAGGACCAGCACGGCCGGCTCTGAAGTCCCCGCGGAGGGGCGTCGGCCGGATAAGCTTTCGAAGATTCGGGGGCTTCCAGCGTCATCCCGGCGAAGGCCGGGATCCGTGAACATCGTCCTTCGAAAAAGAGGCGATCCCGCCGAGCTTCCTGCGAAGATTCTCGATTCATGGATCCCGGAGCAAGTCCGGGATGACGGCCTTTGGTTCGAGACGGCCGGTCGCGTGGGACGAAGGGCCGGTCCTGCCGGCGAGGTGCGGGCCCGGCCGGCGCCTCGTGCGCCAAGCCCGGCGAAAGGCGCCGAGTGCGGGTTGCACCCGCCCGGCGCGCCCGCTACAGGGCGCGCCAGTGGGCGTGTAGCTCAGTGGTAGAGCACTGTGTTGACATCGCAGGGGTCGCAAGTTCAATCCTTGCCACGCCCACCATTAGAAAGCCCCGGAAATCTGCGGATTTCCGGGGCTTTTTAGTGTCTGAGCGGCCCCGGTTCCGGGCGCCTGCACGACCAAATTTGACCAATTTTGACCAGTTTTCGCCCAATGATCTGGGCACGTGGTGGGCACGCCGAGGTCGGCATCAATCGCGCAAGTTTGTCGCGCGTCTAGGGCAAATGCACGCCCACAGTGAAGCGGTCGCCACAGCAGGGTCACGCCACTCCCGATTTCGTTAACAGCGGCAGCGTATGCGGTCGTTTAGCCAAGCCATCTCAGTCGGACATTGCTAATGCACCAAAACGGATCAAACAAATGCAGAGTGGGTCGCTCGGTCGAGCGGGCTATACGTAATCAAATCGCTTGCCCGCAATATTCTGCTCGTTATCTTGTTGATGATCCGTATGGGGCATGGGAAGCGATCGGGGCAAAAATTCCGTGCGGATAGATTAGTGAAACCGTCGCTATAGGTAAATCTGTAGCGGTCAGTTTCGTACGGTTGTCGCGGCGAGGTGAGGGCAGCAGTAATGATCTCGAAGATCGTTAGACAGGTTTTAATTATCTCTGTTTGCTTTGGCTCGTGGGGAACTGCCGCCGAAGCAGGTGCAATAGCTTATGTCTACGATCAGCTCGGCCGGTTGAAGCGCGTCACCTATCCATCTGGCGCCGTCATAGAATATTCCTACGACGCCAATGGCAACCGCACCGCCTATACCGTGACCGGTTCGACCAACCCGGTGCCGGCTTCGCCGACCCTGGTGGGCCAGGGCATGACGGTGCCGACGACGACCGTCCGTACGACGCCGACGAACGCGCCGCAGCAGTGAATCCAGTCGGCGTGATATAAGCTTTTCTTCGATTTCTCGGGGCTCCGGCGTCTGCCGGTTGAGGGGGGGTAGAATGCGGATGTGGTCGCTCGCTGCGGGGTTGCTGCTCGTTGCCGGATATTCGTCCGGCGCCCGCGCCCAGGCTCCGGATCTGTCTGCTCCGGATCGGGCTGCCCCGGCCGTGGCCGCCCCGGCCGTGGCCGCTCCCGCCGTGCCGGGACCCTCGCCGGCGGCCCCCGGCGGCGGCAAGGAAGGCTACGTCCATGCCGATTTCACTCCGGTGGGGATCGGCGAATGGCGCGCGCTTCGGCAAGCAACTCCCTTGCCTGCGAACACGAACGCCATCCGGAGGGGCGGAGCTCCGGCGATGCCGGACGGCAGCGCAGGCGGGCCGGCGGCGCAAGGCCTGGCCGCGGGAATGGCGCAGCCGCCCGCGCCCGGCCCTTCCACGGCGGTCGTGCCGGGCGCGGGAACGACCCTGGCGCAATCGGCCAGCTCGGCAGGAACGCTCGGAGCTCAGGCGCCGGTGGACCTGCAGGAGCTCGCGCGTTCGTTCAAGAACGAAAGCGCCTCGATCTTCGAGTTCGTCCGGGACAATATCGAGACGATCCCGGCCTTCGGGGTGCAGAAAGGCTGGCGGGGAGCTCTGATCGAGCGCCAGGGCACCAATTTCGATCAGGCTGAGCTCATGTTCGAGCTTCTGAAGGCCGCGGGGACAGAGGCCTATTACGTCTTCACCGTCATTCGGCTGTCGCCGGAGCAGGTCCGAAGCTTCTATGGGATTCCTACCGATAAGGCCTGCGCGGTCCAATTCTTCTTCGCGGCGGGGCAGATTCCAAACACGCTCATCACCCAGGCGGGCGATACGTGCGACAGTCCGTTTCGCGGCATCCTGCTCAATCACCTCTTCGTCCGGGAGGTGATCCGATACGGTAGCAACAACCAGCTCACCACCTACGTTGCGTGGGATCCTTCGCTGAAGCCCCATACCGTCAAGCCCGGCATCAATCTCGCGGCAGCGGCCGGCT
>DASVTA010000032.1:0-9158 GCA_036387815.1 Allosphingosinicella sp. | reverse complement strand
CTGAGTCCGGTGTACAGACCCTCACCTCCCATCCGCTGCGCGGATGGGCCCCTCCTCTCCCGTAAGGACGGGAGAGGGGTTAGCATGGCGGAGCGGCCAGGCTGAGCCCTAGATGACCCATTCGGCTTCCCCCTCCTGCTCGAGATCCGACGGCACGATCTGGCGCCCCGGCCAGGCCTCGGCGGCGGGGACGTCCACCGCGACGAGGACGTGGAGCCCGGCGCGGCTCATCAGCGCTGCGACCCCCCGGACCCGGCGGACATGCTCGGCGGTGTCGGCGGGGCCGTCGGCGAGGTCGCTGCTCAGATCCTCCCGAAGCGACGCCTCGTCGAGGATGAAGCTCATCCGGCCCGCCGCCTGAAGCCTCTGCTGCGCCCTGGCGGCGACACCGGCCCGCTCCTGCGGCGCGACGTTGTTCAGCCATAGTATCCGGTCCGGCTCGGCGGCCGCCCGGTCCAGCCCGGCGCGGCCGGGGAAGCCGTCGATCATGCCGGCGGCCGAGGTGGCGTTGCTGAGCTTGTCGATGAGGATGAAGGCGCCCAGCTCCCGTCCCCGGGCATAAGGGATGGCGGCGACCGGCCGGTCCAGCCTGAGCTCGCAGCGGCCGATGTCGTTCAGGGCCAGCAGCCGCGCGGGCGCCGGGCGGCCGCTGTCGACGTCGAGGATGTGATCGACCTTGCTCACGGTCGCGGAGACGGTGACGGCGCCGATCTTGAGCCAGTAGGCCCGGCCGGGCACGAGCGGCTCGTCGCCCATCCACACCAGATCGGCGGCGAGCGTGTCGGCGACGGCGGGCGCCGACCCGGCGGCGGCGATCACGGCTCCGCGCGAGCAATCGACCTCGTCCGTGAGGGTGAGGGTGACGGACCGGCCTTCGGCCGCGCGTTCGAGGTCGCCGTCGAAGGTGACGATCCGCTCGACCCGCGAACGGGCACCGGACGGGAGGATGACGATCTCGTCGCCCGGGCGGACGGTCCCGCCGGCGACCCGGCCGGCATAGCCGCGAAAGCCGCTGTCCGGGCGGTTGACCCACTGCACCGCCATGTGGAAGGCGCCCTCTCCGGCGCGGGCGGCGGCGAGCGGAACCGTTTCGAGATGCTCCAGAAGGGTCGGCCCCTGGTACCAGCCCATCTGGGAGCCCCGTCCGGCGATATTCTCGCCCGTCAGCGCGGCGATGGGAATGGCGGTGAAGGCGCCGATCCCGGCCTCGTCGGCAAAGGCTCGATATTGCGCCGCGACCGCCTCGAACCGTTCGCGGCCGTAGCCGGCCAGATCCATCTTGTTGACCGCCAGGACGAGGTGGCGGATCCCGAGCCTGTGGACGAGGTGGCTGTGCCGCCGGGTCTGGGTGAGCACGCCCTTGCGGGCGTCGACGAGGAGGATGGCGAGATCGGCGGTCGAGGCGCCGGTCACCATGTTGCGCGTATATTGCTCGTGGCCGGGCGTGTCGGCGACGATGAACTTGCGCCTGGCGGTGGCGAAGAAGCGGTAGGCGACGTCGATGGTGATGCCCTGCTCGCGCTCGGCGCTCAGCCCGTCGACGAGGAGCGCGAAATCGAGCTTGTCTCCCTGGGTGCCGGACTTGCGGCTGTCGGTCTCCAAAGCGGCGAGCTGGTCCTCGAGGACCATCTTGCTGTCGAAGAGCAGCCGCCCGAGCAGGGTCGACTTGCCGTCGTCGACCGAGCCGCAGGTGAGGAGGCGGAGGAGGGACTTTTCCTGGCCGGCGAAGGACGGGGAATCGTCGCCATCCGTCATCCCGGCGGAAGCCGGGACCTCGCGGAGACCCGCCGCGACTTCTTGTCCTGGGGTCCCGGCTTTCGCCGGGATGACGGGGTGCAGAGCGGGCGCGGTCGACATCAGAAGTTGCCCTCCGTCACCCCGGCGAAAGCCGGGGCCTCGGGGAGACCCGTCGTGCCTTCTTGTCCTGGGGTCCCGGCATTCGCCGGGATGACGGCTTCCATGCTAAAAATAGCCCTCCTGCTTCTTGCGCTCCATGCTGGCGGCGCCGTCATGGTCGATGGCCCGGTTCTGGCGCTCGGAGGTGGTGGCGAGAAGCATCTCGCGAATGACCTGGGGCAGAGTGGTGGCGTGGCTCTCGACCGCCCCGGTCAGCGGATAGCAGCCCAGGGTCCGGAACCGCACCGAACGCTCGACCGGCACCTCGCCCTCGCGGAGCCGGAAGCGGTCGTCGTCGACCATCAGGATCATCCCGTCGCGCTCGACCGTCGGCCGCGGCGCCGCCAGATAGAGCGGGACGATGGGGATGCTTTCGGCATGGATATATTGCCAGACGTCGATCTCGGTCCAGTTGGAGAGCGGGAAGACGCGCATCGTCTCGCCTCTGGATTTGCGGGCATTGTAGAGCGACCAGAGCTCGGGGCGCTGGTTCTTGGGATCCCAGCGGTGATGGGCGGAGCGGAAGCTGAAGATCCGCTCCTTGGCCCGGCTCTTGTCTTCGTCCCGGCGGGCCCCTCCGAAGGCCGAGTCGAAGCCGTGGAGGTCGAGCGCCTGGCGAAGGCCCTCGGTCTTCCACAGATCGGTATGGAGGCTGCCGTGATCGAAGGGATTGATCCCGCGGCGCTCGGCTTCGGGATTGCAGTGGACGATCAGCTCCATCGCCGATTCCCGCGCCGCCCGGTCGCGCAGCGCGTACATGTCGCGGAACTTCCAGGTCGTGTCGACATGGAGGAGAGGGAAGGGCGGCGGAGCGGGGAAGAAGGCCTTGCGCGCCAGGTGAAGCATCACCGCGCTGTCCTTGCCGACGGAATAGAGCATCACCGGCCGCTCGCTCTCGGCGACCACTTCGCGCATGATGTGGATGCTCTCGGCTTCGAGCTGCTCGAGATGGGTGAGGCCCCGGGCGCGGAAGGTGGCGGGGGCGTTCACGACGCCGACTCCATCCGCCGGAAGGGGACGACGGCGGCGTCCCGGGCCCGATCGCGGGCGACCTTTCCGACGATCAAGGTCACGGGCGCGCCGGCCGGCAGCGAGGCGGCGAGGTCCGCGATGGTCGCGATCGTCCCCGCGACCTGCGCCTGAGCGGGCAGGGTCGCGGAGGCGATCGCCACCGCCGGCGTATCGGGGGAGAGGCCGGCGGCGATTGCGGAGCGGGCGAACTGGCCGAGGGTCGCGCGCGGCATGTAGACGATGGTGGTTGCCGCGGGATCGGCGATCGCGCCCCAGTCGATGTCCGCGGGAAGCCGGCCGTCGGCGCCGTGGCCGGTGACGAACTGGATCCTCCGAGCCTCACGCCGCTCGGTCAGAGAAAAGCCGAGCGACGCCGCGGCGCCCTGCGCCGCCGAAATCCCGGGGACGATGGCCACTTCGATCCCGGCGGCGCGGCAGGCCTCGATCTCCTCGGTGGCCCGTCCGAAGACGAGCGGGTCGCCGCCCTTGAGCCGGACGACATTCTCGCCCGCCAGCGCAAGGGAAACGATCCGAGCATTGATGTCGCTCTGCCGGCAGGAGGGTCCTCGCCCCGTCTTTCCGACGGCGACCCGCTTCGCCTCGCGCCGCGCGAGCTCGAGTATCTCCGGCCCGACCAGATCGTCGTAGAGGATCGTGGTCGCCGATTGCAGGGCCCGAACCGCCTTCAAGGTGAGCAGCTCGGGATCGCCGGGGCCTGCGCCGACCAGAGTGACCCGGCCCGACCGGCGCGTGCTCGGCTCGAAGAAGGATTCGGCGCCGTCCGGCAGGCCGCCGCCCCAGGCGTGCTCGACGAAACGCTCCCAGAAAGCGCGGCGCTCGCCGAAGCTCTTCACTCGCGCCTTGAGGCGCGGGCGAAGCGCCTTGGCCGCTTCCGCCCAGGCGGAGAGGCCGAGCGGAAGCACGGCCTCGATCCGGGCCCGGATCGACTGGCCCAGCATCGGCGCGGCGCCGCCCGTCGAAATGGCGAGGACGACCGGAGAGCGGTTGACGATGGTGCCGAACTGGACGTCGCACAGGTCCGTCTGGTCGATGACGTTGACCGGAACGCCGGCGGCCCGGGCGGCGGCGACGAAACGAAGCGCCTCGCCGCGGCTGCCCGGATCGGCGACGGCCAGCGCGGCCCCGGCAAGATCTGCCGGGGTCCAGCCGCGCGGAAGGACGGTGAGGGCGGGGATCGCCTCGAACTTCTCCCATTCCGGGCCAGCGAGGACGAGGACGTCGGCCCCGGCCGCGGCGAGCAGCTCGGCCTTCCACAAGGCGCCGTCCGAGCTTCCGGCGACCACCGCCTTGCGGCCCGCCAGCCGGTGGAACAGCGGAAGGTTGGCGAGCGGCGCGATTCGCGCGGGAGTGGCCACCGGCTCACGCTGTGGGGATTCTGTCGACGGAGCGTCAGCCCCTCTCCCGCGGAAAGCGGGAGAGGGAAGCAACGGCCCGGTGCTGAACGTCGGTTCGAAGACATTGGCGCGGCTCACGCGGCCTTCCTTCGCACCAGCCGGCCGTCGGGGCCGACGTGGAGGCCGCACTCCTTGGCCTCGTCATTCTCCCACCACCAGCGGCCGGCGCGCTCGGGCTCTCCCGCAGCGACGGCGCGCGTGCACGGCTCGCAGCCGATCGAGGGGAAGCCCCGGGCGTGGAGAGCGTTGACCGGGACGCCTTCGGCCGCGCAGAAATCCGCGGCCTGCCGGCGCGACCAGTCGAACAGCGGGGCAAACTTGACCAGCTGCCGCCCGGGATCCCAGGCGGAGAGCTCGAGGGCGCCGCGCGCGGCCGACTGGCCGGAGCGAAGGCCGGTCACCCAGGCCGCGGCTCCGGCCAGCGCCCGGCCCAGCGGCTCCACCTTGCGGATCCCGCAGCAGCCGGTCCGCGCTTCCTTTGAGCGATAGAAGCCGTTGATCCCGTTCGCCGCGGCGAACTCGGCCAGCGCCGACTGATCGGGATGCCAGGACCGGATCCTGACGCCGTAGCGCGCCTCCGTCTCCTCCCAGACCTCGTAGGTCGACGGGAAGAGCCGGCCGGTGTCGAGCGTCGACACCTCGATGTCGAGCTTTCGGCTGAAGACGAGGTGGGCGATCGCCTGATCCTCGAGCCCGAAGCTGGTGGTGAAGACGATCCGCCCCCCGACGCCCGCGCGAAGCGCCTCGAGCCGCTCCCCCGGATGCCCGGCGGCGGCCAGCGCGGACAAAGGGGTAAAAGCGTTCAACTTAGAAAATCCTTCTAATCCGGGCGGAAGCCCTGGAAGCGCCGCCGATCGTGGAGCGGCTCGACCTCATTTCCGAAAACGCAAGTTATCCGCGGTAAACCGCCGCTTCAATGGCCTCGGGCAAAAGGCGCTATTCTTGCCCGGCCACCTCAGCTATTAGAAGAAAACACTCATATCGCGGTGAAGATTAGATGGACGCCACCGACCTCAAGATATTGGCCATCCTGCAGGAGGATTCGTCGGTCTCGGTGGGAGAGATCGCCGGCCGGGTGGGGCTTTCGCAGACGCCCTGCTGGCGCCGAATCCAGCGACTCGAGGAAAGCGGCGTCATCCGCCGCCGGGTGGCGCTGCTCGATCCGGCGGCGATCGGCCTCGGCCTCACCGTCTTCGTCGAGATCGAGACCGGCGACCACAGCAAGGAATGGCTCGACCGCTTCGCCGACGCGGTGCTTGCCATGCCCGAGGTGATGGAGGTGCACCGGATGGCCGGCGACGTCGACTATCTGCTCCGCGTCGCGGTCGCCGACATGAGCGCCTATGACGATTTCTACCGGCGGCTGATCGCCGGCCTGCCGATGAAGAACGTGACCTCCCGCTTCGCCATGGAGCTGGTCAAGGGCACCACCGCCTACCCCCTCTCGCCGGCGGCGGCGCGCGGGCGGGGCAAGGGCCAAGCCGAGTGAAGGCCGGATTGACAGGATTATTGCAGTGCGGAATGAAGCCGCCGACCGGTTGGAGCGTTCAGCGGCTGTGCCTCGTTATTATTTCAACGTGTCGTGCGACGGCTACGAATCGACCGATGTCGTCGGGGAATGCTGCCCGAACGACGTCGCCGCCCTGAGCGGTGCGATGCGGGTGGCGAGCGCGGTGCTGCAGAAAAGGCTGCGCGCCGAGGAATTGTCCGACGACGGCTGGATCGAGGTGGAGGACGAGCGGCATCGCCCGGTGCTCCGCCTGCCGCTTCGCGCGGCGGCTTATTAGGCTGCTCAACGGTCCCGTCATTGCGAGGAGCGAAGCGACGAAGCAATCCAGGCTTCGGAGACTGCGCTGGATTGCTTCGCGTCGCTCGCAATGACGGAGTGGCCGCCCCACTTGATCCTCCGGCGACATCGGCCCACATCCCTGCAATGCTGATCCAGACCGAAGCCACGCCCAATCCCTCCACCTTGAAGTTCCTGCCCGGTCGAACGGTGATGGAGGCCGGGACCCGCGATTTCGCGAGCCCCGAGGATGCCGAGGCGTCTCCCTTGGCCGAGGCGATCTTCTCCACCGGCGAGGTGGAAGGGGTGTTCTTCGGCCGAGACTTCATCTCGGTCACCGCCGCCCCGGGCGTCGAGTGGCGCGACCTCAAGCCCGAGATCCTCAGCGTTCTGCTCGACCATTTCTCGAGCGCGGCGCCGTTGTTCCGGGCCGCGTCGGCGGCGGGAATCGAAGTGGCGGGGGAGGAGGATTATGGCGAGGATCCGGCGGACGCGCCCCTGGTCGCGGAAATCCGGGAGCTGATCGAGACCCGGGTGCGGCCGGCGGTGGCGCAGGACGGCGGCGACATCGTCTATCGCGGCTTCCGCAACGGGACCGTTTACCTGGCCCTTCACGGCGCCTGCTCCGGCTGCCCCTCCTCGACCATGACCCTGAAGCACGGGATCGAGAGCCTGCTGAAGCATTATGTGCCGGAGGTCGAAGCCGTCGAGGCGGTTTGATCTTGGCCGTCATTGCGAGGAGCGACGCGACGAAGCAATCCAGTCCTGGGCGCCTGAGCCACTGGATTGCTTCGCTTCGCTCGCAATGACGGGAAAAGGTCCAATGATCCTCGTCATCGACACCGCGACCCCGGCCTGCTCCGCCGCACTCATCGAAGGCGAGGCGCTCGTCGACGAACGGCACGAGCTGGTCGGCCGCGGCCATGCCGAGCGGCTGGTTCCGATGATCGAGGCGCTGCTGGCGGGCCGGCGCCCGCGGGCGATACTGGTCGATTGCGGCCCGGGCAGCTTCACCGGCCTGCGGGTCGGGATCGCGGCGGCGCAGGGGCTCCGGATCGGCTGGGGCCTGCCGCTCGCCGGCTATTCCTCGATGGCGGCGGTCGCCGCCGCGTCCCGGGCCGGAGGCGAGATCGCGGTTGCGCTCGAGGGCGGACACGGGCAGCTTTTCGTCCAGACTTTCGGCGAGGAACCCATGCGGCCGCTCGACATGCTTGCCTCCCTGCGGCCCGACGAGGCGGCGGCGGCGATACGCGCGCACCGGGTCGCCGGCTCCGGAGCGGCGGCGCTGGTCGAGGCGCGGGGGAGCGGCGAGGCCGTCGAGGCGCTCCCGCGCGCCGCGGACGCCCGTTGGCTGCCGCCCGCCCTGCGATCGCTGCCGCCGCGCCCGATCTACGGCCGAGCGCCCGATGCGAGGCCCATGCCATGACCGCGGCGGTCGAGATTACCGAAGGCGGTGCGGCGGACCTGAGCGCCGTGATGCGGGTGATGGAGGACAGCTTCGATCCCGCTTTCGGAGAGGCCTGGACCGCACCGCAATGCGCCGGGCTGCTGCCGATGGCGGGCGTCTGGCTGACTCTGGCGCGTGTCGACGGCACGGTGATCGGCTTCGCCCTCGGCCGGGTCGTCGCCAATGAAGCCGAGCTGCTGTTGCTTGCGGTAGGCCGTTCTTCGCAAGGCAGGGGCGTGGGTAAGCTGCTCCTCGACCGTTTTGCGGCCGTCGCCGCGAGTAAAGGCGCCGAACAACTGCATCTTGAAGTGCGCCAGGGAAATCACGCGGTCTCGCTCTACAGCCGAAACGGTTATCGGGAGGTAGGCCGGCGCCGGAATTATTACAGCGGTCGGGACGGGCAGCTGTTCGATGCGCTTACCCTGGCCAAGAACCCGCAAATGTAACCGCTATTTGTATTGCCGTAATTTTCGCTTGTAAAAACCACCGGAACGGATCATTCGCAGCAGCGGGGGCCAAGTCTCAATCAACCCGTGGGTAGAAAGTTTTGTAGGCGAAGCATGGCTGAGAGCAACGAACTCACTGAAACCCTGATTACCCTGACTGCCGACATCGTTTCCGCGCATGTCAGCAACAACAGCGTGGCGGTCAACGACCTGCCGCAGCTGATCGCGAACGTGCACAATGCCCTCAACGGGCTTGGCTCCAAGCCGGAAGAAGCGCCGGTTCGCCCCGAGCCCGCGGTCTCCGTCCGCTCATCGATCAAGCCCGATTATATCGTCTGCCTCGAGGACGGTAAGAAGCTGAAGATGCTGAAGCGGCACCTGATGACTCACTACCAGATGACTCCGGACGAATACCGGCAGAAGTGGGGCCTGAACGGCGACTATCCGATGGTCGCTCCCAATTATGCCGAGCAGCGCCGGACTCTCGCGAAGAAGATCGGCCTCGGCACCAAGCGCCGCCGGGCCGGCCGGCCCGCGGCCAAATAAGTGGAAGCCGCCGGGGCTCTGAGCCCCGGCGGCCTTTACCGCGACGCCGTTTCGGCTAAAGCGGTTTCGGCATGACCCGCAGGATCGACATCGAAGCGCTGTGCGCGGAGAAAGGGCTGCGGATCACCGAGCAGCGGCGGATCATCGCCCGAGTCCTTTCCGAAGCCCAGGATCATCCGGACGTGGAGGCGCTCCACGCCCGCGCCTCGGCCATCGACGCCGGGATCTCGATCGCCACCGTCTATCGCACCGTCCGCCTGTTCGAAGAGGCGGGAATCCTCGAGCGGCACGATTTCGGCGACGGCCGCGCCCGCTACGAGGCGGCCGACGCCACCCATCACGACCATCTCATCGACGTCGAGACCGGCAAGGTCATCGAGTTCGTGGACGAGGAGCTCGAGGCGCTGCAGCGGCGGATCGCCGAGAAGCTCGGCTTCCGACTCGTCGACCATCGGATGGAGCTTTACGGCGTCGCCCTCGGGCGGAAGCGGTAGGCTGTGAAATCCCTCCCCGAGCTTGCTCGGGGAGGGGGACCGCGGCGCCAAGTGCCGTGGTGGAGGGGCAATGCCGAGACCGGATTACCCCTCCACCGCGCTTCGCGCGGTCCCCCT
>DASVTA010000031.1:0-6651 GCA_036387815.1 Allosphingosinicella sp. | reverse complement strand
CACGCGCGGAACCTGCAGCTGGACGGCCCAGCCCACCGACGCTCCGCCGGCCCGCACCGCCAGAAGCAAGGCGCCGAGGGCGAGGCAGGCGAGAACGGCGCCGGCCGCGTAGGCGAGAGCCTCGCGGCGCGCCGGCCCTTCGTCCCCACCGGCGCGCGCGAGGCTCAGCGCCTTCAGGCTCAGGATCGGGAAGACGCAGGGCATGACGTTGAGCAGCAGCCCGCCGAGCATCGCTCCGGCGAGGGCGATCAGGATCGTCCGCCAGCCCGCTTCGGCTGCCGCCGCGGTCGATCCCACCGGAGCGCCGGAAGGGCCGACCTCCCCCGGACCGACGCGCACCGCGAGGCCTTGGCCGGGGCCGAGCTTGAGCACGCCTTCGATCGAACCGGTCTGCCCGTCGCCCGCCTCCGTCTCGACGATCAGCCAGTCGCCCCGGCGCGAGATCGACTGCGGGGCGGAATAGACGAGGGCCCTTTCCGTCAGAGGGAAGAAATAGGGCTCCTCCACCGCGGCCGCGGCGGGCAGCGGGACGCCGATGCGGAGCTTCGCCCCCCGGCGCTCGAACCGCCCGGCCTCCGGAAGCGGCTTGGGAAGCGCCTGCCGGTAGCGGTCGAAGGCGGCGGCCGGAGCCGCCGGACCCTCCCCGATCTGGAGCTCCGCCGCCAGCTCCGCGGATTCCGGAACGCAGATCCGATCGGTGCAGACGAGATAGTCGACCTTGCCGAGCAGCGGCAGCTTCGTCCCCGGAGCGATCCCCGGCGGCAGCCGCAGGTCGACGAGCAGTGCGTGCTCCCCCTCGAAGACATAGTTCATCAGCCCCTGGATGATCAGGCGCTCCGGCACCGGAAAGCGGATCGGCCCGGCCGAGGCGCCCGGGGGCAGGCGCCATGCAATGCGGGTGCCGACGCCGGCGTCACCCGGATTCTGCCAATAGCCGTGCCAGCCCTCACGAGGGCTCATGACGAGGGCGAGGGTGACCGTCGAGCCGGATGCGGGCCGCGCCGTCTCCGGCACGAGCCGGACCGACATCGCCTTCTGCCCCGGCGGAAGCTGGGCATGCGCGGGGAAAGCCCAGAAGAGGAGGAGAAGGGCGAGGAGGCGAATCACAGGGAGGCTATAGCATTCCTGATCCTCCCCGCGAGTGAAGCCAAGGGGAGGATGCTTTCATGCGGGTCGCTGCCCCACTAGGGTCTCCCAATGGCCGCCATCGCGACAGCAGCTGACCGAACTCCCGACCGGGTGCGCCTTCCCCTTGAGTTCGATACCGGACCGCTCCTCGAGGAGGTCGCGGCGATCCCTTCGGAGGACTGGATCCGGCAGCCCTTCAAGTCGAATTACGAGGGCGCGTGGGACGTCGTCCCGCTCCTCGCCGCGGCCGGCGAGATCCACCCCCTCCGGCTCATCTATGCCAATCCGAGCGCGACCCGCTTCCTGCCCACGCGATGGCTGGACGCGATGCCCGCCTTCGAAGCCGCGCTGGCACGGTTCGAATGCCCGCTCCGGTCGGTGCGCCTGATGCGGCTGGCGCCCGGATCGAAGATATTGGAGCATTGCGACGACCTCGACGCGCAGTCCGGCGCGATCCGGCTGCACGTCCCGCTCACGACCAATCCCCGAGTCGAATTCCGCCTCGGCGGGCGCCCGGTACCGATGGCCCCGGGAAGCGTCTGGTATCTGCGGCTCAGCGAGCCCCACAGCGCCGGCAACGAGGGCACGACGGCGCGGATCCACCTGGTGCTCGATTCGGCCGTGAACGGCTGGCTGGCCCGGATGCTGAGCGAAGGAGCGCCGGAATGAAGCCGCGCTCCATGGCGCTCCGCCTCCTTGCGGCCCTGCTCCTCGCAGGCGCGGCCGAAGCGCCGCGGGGGAGCGAGACATGGTACCGGGTCGCCGCCGCCGACGGCACTCCGATCGGCTACGCGCGGTTCGAGGCGCGCCAGACCCCAGGCGGCCGCGAGACGGTCTCCGAGCAGCAGGTCCGCATCGACAGCGGCGGGGGCGAAACCCTCATCTCGGAACGCACGCTGGTCAGGGAGGACCGCTCGGGCCGGCCGGTCTTCCTGAGCGAAGTGAGGCGCATCGGCCGGAGCTGGTCGCGCCTGGAAGCACGGATTGGTCCGGACAAAGCGGAGATCGTCCGAGCCACGCCCTCGGACCGCCGCTCCGCGACTCTCGCGCTCCCGCCCGGCATCCGCTTCGACGCGGGCTCCGGGCTGCTTCGCGGCTGGAACCCGGCGGCCGTGCCTCGCCTCGAATTCAACAACCTCAACCTGGGGGCAATGGCGGTCGAGCAGGTCGTCATCGAGCTCGCCCCGGGAGCGGCGCCGAATGCGCACGGAAGCCTCCCGGTGCTTCGGCGGCGGTACGAGGACGGCGAGCTTCGGGCGGTCGGCCGTCTCACCCTTGGGCCTGACGGGCGCGTGCGATCGCTCACCCAGCCGATGTTCGGCACCAGCGTCACGGTCGAGCCGACCGACCGGAAAACGGCGCTCAAGCCTCATCCGCCGTTCCGCCTCCTTCAGAACTCGATGGTGAAGTCGCCGGTGCGAATCTCTCCCCAGGCGATGCGCGGTCGGATCCGCTACCAGTTCGCCTATCGCGACTCGCTCGCCTTTCCAGTGCCGCAGACGGGAGAGCAGCGCGTGGCCCCCGCCGCCGGCGGCATCACGATCGACATCTGCTCGGAATGCGGCCCCGGGCTCGCCGTGCACAAGACCGCGCTCGACCGCGCATTGAAGCCGACCGCCTGGCTGCAAAGCGATCACCCGAGCCTTCGCCGGATCGCGCGGCCGGTCGCCGAGCTCCGGGTGAGCGACTCCCGGAAGATGGAGCTGCTTGCGGAGAAGGCGCGTCCGCACCTCGAACGTATCGAGTTTGCCGGCCACTTCTCGGCGCTAGAGACGCTGCGCCGCCGCGCGGGCGACTGCACCGAGGCCGCCGTGCTGCTCGCGGCGCTCGGCCGGGCGGCGGGAATTCCCACCAGGGTCGCGAGCGGCCTCGTCTATTCACGCGAACGCTATCATGGTGTCGCCAACGTCTTCATGCCGCACAGCTGGACGCTGGCCTATGTCGACGGCCGGTGGCGCAGCTTCGACCTCGCGCTCGACGCGTTCGACAGCACCCATATCGCGCTTACCGTCGGCGAGGGCGATTCACGCTCCATCCTCGCCGCCGGTCAGCTGGCCAGCCTGCTGGAATGGAAGGGGATGGCGGAGGTCAGACCCCGCCCGGGCCGCTGACCGCCGGCCGGGCCCCCGGCTTGGCGGACTCGACCTCGTCGTCGTAGACGACCGGCAGCTCGGGGAGTGCGCCGTCGCTTCCGATCTCGACGAGCTCGACGTTCCTCGGATCCTTGATGCCGCCGATGTCCATCGCATAATCCTCCTCGGGAGAGGCCGTCTCGACAGGCAGTCCGGCGTCGGGGGAGCCGACGTCCTGCACCGGCGCCGGAACCTCCTGCGCGGCGGCCGGCACGGACATCGCCGCCGCTGCGAGCGCCGCCGCCGCGATCCCGGGCCGAAGCGGAACGCGATAGGAGACGCATACCTCCTCCTCGCACCCGGCGAGGAAGGCGAGCCGCTCGCCATCGTTCATCGCGCTCAGATCGAAGACGGTGCGCTCGCAGATCCGGCAATACTCGCCGTCGAGCGCGGCGGCGACTTCGCTCTTGTAGGGGCAGGGGCTTTGGATTTTCGGGAAAATCGGCATCGCGCGTCTCCTCTGCGCGAAAGATAACCCAAACCGCGAGGGGAGTCGATTATCCCGCGTCATTACGGCGAAGGGCGGAATCCATGAACACCGTCGCCGCAGGATATTCGCCACCGTTCAGAGTTCATGGATCCCGGCCGTCGCCGGGATGACGGGCAGCACCCTAGTCGAGGTTCGGCCTCAGCCAGCGTTCGGCTTCCTCCACCGACATGCCCCGCCGCGCCGCATAATCCTCGAGCTGGTCGCGGCCGATCCTCGCCACTCCGAAATACTGGCTGTCGCGGTGCGCGAAATAGAAGCCGGAGACGGCCGAGGTGGGGAGCATCGCCATGCTCTCGGTGAGCGTGACCCCGGCCGGATCGCCGCCGAGCATCTCGAACAATAGGGGCTTGAGGCTGTGGTCCGGACAGGCCGGATAGCCGGGCGCCGGGCGGATGCCGGTATAGGTCTCGCGGATCAGCTGCTGGTTGGTGAGATGCTCCTCGGCATAGCCCCAGACGCTGTTTCGGACATGGGCGTGGAGAACCTCGGCGAAAGCCTCCGCGAGGCGGTCGGCGAGCGCCTTCAGCAGGATGTCCGAATAATCGTCGTTCTGAGCCTTGAAGCGGGCGAGGTGCGGCTCCAGGCCGTGGATGCCGACCGCGAAGCCGCCGATCCAGTCCTCGCCGTCCGCAGCGATGAAGTCGGCGAGGCACATATTGGCCCGCCCTTCCCTCTTCTTCACCTGCTGGCGCAGGAAGGGAATCCGGGTCTCGTCGTTGGCGGCCAAGACGAGGACGTCGTCGCCCTCGCGCCGGCAGCGCCACAGTCCGACGGTGCCGCGCGGAGTCACCCAATGCTCGGCGATCATCCTGTCCAGCATGGCGTTGGCGTCGTTGAACAGGCTGGTGGCGCTCTCGCCGACGATCGGATCGGTGAGGATGGCGGGGTAGTTTCCGGCCAGCTCCCAGGCGCGGAAGAAAGGCGTCCAGTCGATCGAGGCGCGAAGGTCGCGGACCGGCCATTCGCCGAACTGGTGGAGGCCGGGGCGCTTGGGCGCCGGCGGCTTGCCGGCCGGATCGAACGGATGAGCGTTGGCCCGGGCTTCCCCGATCGTCGACAGCTCGCTGTGGCCGCTTCGGGCGCGGGTCTGGCGAACGATCTCATAATCCTCGGCGGTCTTCGCGATCAGCGGCTCGGCCTGGGTTTCCGAGACGAGCGACGAGGCGACTCCGACTGCCCGGCTGGCGTCGAGGACGTGGATCACCGGGCCGTCATAGGCCTGATCGATCCGGAGCGCGGTGTGCACCTTGCTCGTGGTCGCTCCGCCGATCAGCAGCGGAAGGGTCATTCCGGCGCGCTGCATCTCGCCCGCGACCGTCACCATCTCGTCGAGGGACGGAGTGATGAGCCCGGAGAGGCCGATCATGTCCGCGTCATTCTCGTTGGCAGCCTTCAGGATGTCGGCCCAGGGCACCATAACTCCGAGGTCGATCACCTCGAAGCCGTTGCACTGGAGGACGACTCCGACGATGTTCTTGCCGATGTCGTGGACGTCGCCCTTGACGGTGGCCATGACGATCCGGCCCTTGCCGGCGGTGGCTCCGGTCTTCTCCTTCTCCGCCTCGATATAGGGGATGAGGTGGGCGACCGCCTTCTTCATCACCCGCGCCGACTTCACCACCTGCGGCAGGAACATCTTGCCCGATCCGAACAGGTCGCCGACGACGTTCATTCCGTCCATCAGCGGGCCTTCGATGACGTGGATCGGGCGCTCGGCCGACTGGCGCGCTTCCTCGGTATCGTCGACGACATAGGCGTCGATGCCCTTGACGAGGGCGTGCTCGAGCCTCTTGCCGACTTCCCAGCCGCGCCATTCGGCCTCGGCCTTCTCGCGGACGGGATCGGAGCCGAGGAACTTCTCGGCCAGGGTCACCAGCCGCTCCGTCGCGTCCCCCCCGTTTTTCGGCAGGCGGTCGAGGATGACGTCCTCGCAAGCCTCGCGAAGCTCCGGATCGATCGTGTCGTAGACGTCGAGCTGGCCAGCGTTGACGATCGCCATGTCCAGGCCCGCCGGGATGCAATGGTAGAGGAAGATCGAATGCATCGCCCGCCGGACCGGCTCGTTGCCGCGGAAGGAGAAGCTGAGGTTGGAGAGGCCGCCCGAGATATGGACGTGCGGGCAGCGTGCCTTGATCTCGCGGCACGCTTCGATGAAGTCGAGAGCGTAGCGGCGATGCTCCTCGATTCCCGTGGCGATGGCGAAGATGTTGGGATCGAAGATGATGTCCTCGGGCGGGAAGCCCTCGGCGACGAGCAATTTGTAGGCGCGCTCGCAGATCTCGACCTTGCGCTCCCTGGTGTCCGCCTGGCCGACCTCGTCGAAGGCCATGACGACCACCGCCGCCCCGTAGTCGCGGACCTTGCGGGCGTGGGCGAGGAACTCCTCCTCGCCTTCCTTCATGCTGATCGAGTTGACGATCGGCTTGCCCGAGACGCATTTCAGCCCCGCCTCGATCACCGTCCATTTGGAGCTGTCGATCATCACCGGCACCCGGGCGATGTCCGGCTCGGCGGCGATCAGCTTGAGGAAGGTGGTCATCGCATATTCGGCGTCGAGCAGGCCCTCGTCCATGTTGACGTCGATGACCTGGGCGCCGTTCTCCACCTGCTGGCGCGCGACCTCGACCGCGGCGGCATAGTCGCCCGCCATGACCAGCTTCTTGAAGCGGGCCGAGCCGGTGACGTTGGTGCGCTCGCCGATATTGACGAAGGAGGAGGAGGCTGCGGTCGTGGGTTCGGGCAGTGGTGCGGTGGCCATGATTTTACTCGGTTCTTGGTTTTTCTTCGTCATGCCGGACTTGATCCGGCATCCATGAACACCGCGGCAGGACGTTTCGACGATCCGTGTTCATGGATCCCGGATCAAGTCCGGGATGACGGTTAAGCGGCGAGGACCATGGG